>WFSC01000290.1 GCA_015486185.1 Bacteroidales bacterium
AGGAGAGTGTTCCACAGTAAACTTTAACCGTCCGCTCAAAGCCCCGGAAATAAAGCCTCCAAATATCAATCCCAATACCTCGAAATTCAGGAAATCCTTCAGCGGTCCTCCCGGCTTATTAATATATTTACTATAAAAAGCAGAATGTTCGGCATGTTTGGGAGCCACAACATGGATTGTGGCCGCCGTAAGCCGTTTAGGCGTACCACTGGCACCAAGACCTCTTCCTGAGAAATAGAAAGCAGCTATGAGGACAAAACCCAACAATACCCCTGCCAGGTAAGGATTCATATATTTCTTTGGGTTTGTTTTTTTCAAAACTTCTTGCTCCATGATTACGTATTTTTTTAATACAAATATCTTGTCAACTGTCCTGCTTCCACCATCAGCAAACGAAACATAAAACCACCAAATAATACCAGAAACGCAGGTACGGCAGCAGGAATTTTGTATCCTTTCCATTCCAGTATCTCCAGAAAAGCCGGCACCAGCAGGCCGAGAATCATCACAAATGACCAGAATGATACCGTAAAGGGTCCTCCCAGAAAAAGTTTTGCCGCTTCAATCTGTACAGCAGAACTGGCCAGAAAGCCCATAAACATATGAATGATAAAGAATATCTCTATAGTTATTAGCAACAGGTCGATCCGGCCAAACAAATTCTTCTCCTCATGGTCTTTCGACATCCACATGATGGTCGCCGCCCCGGTGGACAACCCCGAAGTCAGGAACAAAGGCCCCAGGATGGAAGTATTCCATAAAGGCCGGGCATTGAAGGCTGAAAGCAATATTCCCGTATAGATCCCCAGAATGACTGAAAGCACGATCATGACCCATGCAAATGGTTTTCGATTTTTTATTACCCATGTCTCCGCAGCATATAACCATTTGAATTTCCAGTCCCACTGGGGTACCAGTTCCCGCAAATAGCTGGCACTCCATACAAAAGAAAGAGGCGTAATGATCAACAGGGTCCAGGCGCCCCATGACATGGGAGACTGAAGACGGATCGTAGTATAAAGTCTCCAGAAAAACAGCTTATGCCGCAGGTCCAGGAAAAGTGCCAGTAAGCCGATCACCAAAGCAACCGGTGTAATAAAAGAAGCCCATTTCACGGCAGTTGGTGCCTTGTCTTCCTTTCCCATGATCACATACAGAGAGGAGAAAAAAACCAGTCCGGCAGCCAGTCCTCCGAGAAAAAGATAAAGAGGGATCTGCCAATGCCACAGGGTCAGATGCGGATCAACCCCCGGGATATTTCTTCCGCTGACAATCAGTTCTTCTTTCATCATTTACATATTTAAATTAGATAATAGATCTGAGGTTTAGTGCCGGCTTCCGGGGCCAGTACTTTCCATTTGCGGTCGGCAATGGCTTTTGAGACATCACTGTTCGGGTCATCCAGATCGCCAAAATGCAGGCAATGGGTAGGGCATACGGCGACACATGCCGGATCTTCCCCTTTTTCCACCCGGTGAATACAAAAAGTACATTTATCAACATACCCGTCAGGATGGGGGTACCGTGCATCATATGGACAGGCCTCAATGCATGCACCACAGCCGATGCATTTGTCATGATCGACCAGGACAATACCACCTTCAACAATATGACTGGCGCCGGTGGGGCAACACCTGACACAGGGGGCATTTTCACAGTGATTGCATCTTTCAGAACGAATCTCAATTTCCACATTGGGATAGGTTCCTGCCACAGTTTCCGTGATCCAGTCACGTGCATAACCCAGGGGTACATTGTTCTCCGTCTGGCAGGCCACCACACAATCCGAACAGCCCACACATTTTTTTGTATCTACGGCCATTGCATATCTCATGATGCCACCTCCTTTCCGGGTTTTTCAGTTAAAAATGTTACAAAGTTGCCTCTCATACCGGTACCTCCCATGATCGGATCTTCGGCAATTCGTGTGATCAACTCACTATCACTGGCTCCCCGCCCATAACTGCGTGAAAGTTGTCTTTCCTTGTGGCCAAAACCATGCACCATATACACCGAGTCCCAGCGGATACGTTCCGTGATTCTTACCTTGATCGGAAAAGAGGAGACTACACCATCCTGGTTCTTGAGCCATACATACTGGCCATTTTCCAAACCCCATATTCTGGCCACCTTTGGGTTTACCCATACATTGTTTTCTTTTTTCAGTTCCCAAAGATTGGGATTATTGGTGGTACGGCTGAACGTATGCATCGGCGCCCGTCCATAGTTCAATCTGTAATAACCGGGTGGCGGTTCGGGATGCGGAGTATAATCAGGCATAGGATCAAACCCTTCATTGGCCAGTTCGGTAGAATAAAGTTCTATTTTCCCTGTATTTGTATTAAATTCATAATCTTCCCCGTTGAGGAAATAAAGATCATCATATTCTCTTTTCAGTTTTTTCACGCCCAGATGTTTCATCTCATCCAGCGACGAACCAACATGTTTCAACTGCCAGTCTAATAATTCCTCAATATTATTCCATGGAAAATAGGCCTCCAGACCCAGACGTTTTGCCAGCTCTTTAGCCATCCACCAGTTGGGTTTTGAGTCATACAAAGGTTCAGATGCCGGCATTCGCAAGGCAATATAAGGCTCCCTGTGAGGTGAAGTACGGATCACATCATACCTTTCAAGATAAGTGCATTCCGGAAGTACCACATCCGCATAACTTACAATATCCATAGGCATGGTATCAATTACAGCCAAAAATTCAAGATTGTCAATGGCTTTCAGCGTTTTTTCCTGATCAGGCAAAGAAGCCATCAGATTAGTCCCGTAAACGATCCATGCTTTCAGATTACAACCCATCTCCGGATTCGGGATAGTAGCATCACATATACCGGTAGATAATACCTCGTTGACCAACTTGTATTTTCCAGGAAATGCATCTTTCCAGGAACGTTTGGGTTTTGGGTAGGCAGGTCCCGGAAATTTAGGCAAATGTGCCTTTTCCGGCACATAAAATCCTCCCCTTCTGCCCCATGATCCCAATAAGGCATTCAGGATCGCAATGGCCCGCGAACGTTGTGTGTCATCCCCATACCAGGTCACATGTCTTCCCGGATGGACTATAACAGCCGGCGCCGCATGGGCCATCTCCCGGGCTGTCTTACGAATGATATCCGGTTTAATAGTTGTAATAGCATAAGCCCATTCAGGCGTTTTATCTTTTACATGGTCTTTCAGCTCCCTGAATCCGTATGTATATTTTTCTACATATTTTTTATCATACAACTCTTCATTGATGATCACATGCATCCAGGCTAAAAGCAGGGCTAAATCCGTGGCCGGTTTGATCGGCAACCAGTATTTGGAATGAGAGGCGGCCGTGCTGTAACGCGGATCCACCGTGATAATCGTGGCCCCCTTGTCAATAGCTTCAGACATTTCCTGGATCTGGCCATTGTGCATATTCTCGCCAATATGCGATCCTATCAACACCAGACAGCGTGTATCCCGTATATCTGTCCGTTCCGGAGACATAACATCCTCTCCGAAAGTAGCTGTAAAAGCCACTTCTCTCGGCCCACGACACTGAGCAAAAGAAGGAGCTGCAATATTGGGAGATCCGAATGCTTTCAGCAAATGACTGATGATCTTCCCTCCCGTACCATGGGAAAACAACGCTACACATTCGGGACCATGTTCTCTCCGCACCTTATCCAGATTCTTTGCGACCAGATCCAGGGCTTCTTCCCACGAGGCCTGCCGGAAATACTGATTACCGGGTTTCCCTTCCCGGATCAAAGGGGTCTGCAACCGGTCGTTATCATAATACATTCCCACACCACCAGTACCCCGCGGACATAACCTGCCGTTGCAATGCGGATCATCCTTGTTCCCAATGATCTTTTTTATCCTCCCTTTCTTATCCGTATATACCCATCCGGCACATTTCCAAAAACATACCTCACAATACGTCGGCGTCCGGTGCAACTTTTCTCCCGGATGAATGGTGTCATCTCCGGCGATTTGTGAAAACGCTTTGATGGCTGGCCCGGCCAATAACAATGAACCGGCTCCTGCCCCGGATATTTTAAGAAAATCCCGTCTTGTTGTATTCCTCATAATGTAAATATATTAAAACCTGTTCACCAAGAACACCTGAACACATTAAATACAAATTTATTTATTTGATGTGAAACATATAACGTATTTTATACCCTGCATATACACTCGCAATTAAACAATCCTTCGGCATCCATGTATTTAGTTATTATTCAGCTATTTATATCTATTTAGAATGTATCTAAATTTCTATATATGTTGTTAAACATATATATATCAATATAGATAATGAGAAAAAAGCAGCATACAGGATAATTTATAGATTGTGTTATCCGAATTCGGCAATACGAATCAGCTTATCCCTGTCCAGTATTCGAATTATTTTTCCTTCGATACCAATGATCCGGTCGCGTCTGAATTCAGATAAAATCCTTATCACGTTCTCCGTTCTCATATTGATCAGTTCAGCAATCTCCTTTCTGGACACCGGCAATGAGAATTTATCCTTTTTGTAAACATCCTGGCTAAAAAACAAAAGGATATAAGCAATTCTTCCCCGGAGGTTTTTCTGGTCGATCAACAATCTGTTGTGCATGATCATATCATTCATTCCACTCATTTTCTCCAGCAGTTTCAAAGCAAAATGCCCATCTTTTCCGATGATATCCTTCATAAGCTTCAGGTCAATAAAACACAGGGTAGAATGCTCAATGGCCGTAATCCCGAACTGATAAGAATTATTTGAAAATACATTCAATAAGCCGATAAAATCCAGGGGGCGGGCAATACTGATTATCTGGTTCTTCCCGTCAGAAATTGCCCTGGATATTTTCAAAAGTCCGGATTTCAGGTACATAAAGGAAGTTATTTTATCCCCTTGCCGAACAATAATATCTCCCGGATCATATTCTTTCTCTTTTTTCGACAGACTCACCCTGCTTAGATCTCCCGGTTGCAGATTGCTAAACAAATATGATCTGTATATACATGTTTTACAATTTGTTATATTACCCATCCCTGTCATCATTTGATTTATTTCATAATATGATATATAACAGTATTGATATTTATCATACGTATCCGATCCCGTATTCTCAAAATACTATTGTTACTTTGTTCACATAATAATTGTTTACAAAATAAAATTTTTACAAGATACAAAAATACCATGAAAAAAATTTTGATAGTAGGCGGTGGCACCGGAGGAACGATCATGGCCAACCGGTTACGCAAGGCCCTTGAAAGGGAAGAATGGGAGATCACGGTGGTTGACCGTTACAAAACACACTATTATCAACCCGGATTTCTATTCATCCCCTTTGGTATATACACCAAACATGATGTAATGAAACCAAAAGGAGATTTTTATCCTGCCGGTGTAAACATTCTCTTTTCAAATATCAAAGTAATTAAACCTGAGCAAAATAAAGTGGTTCTGGAAGGGGGGAGCGTGTTGAACTATGACTTTTTAATTATTGCAACAGGAACGCAGACAAAGCCGGAGGAAACACCCGGACTGAAAGAAAATCTCTGGCATAAAGAGATCTTTGATTTCTATACTCTTGAAGGGGCCATCTCATTAAGTCATTTTTTCAAGCGTTGGGAAGGAGGGCGCCTTGTCATGAACATCGCTGAAATTCCGTATAAATGTCCCGTAGCTCCATTAGAGTTTGTTTTTCTGGCTGATGCTTTTTTCCATGAACAGGGTATTCGTGATAAAGTAGATATATCCTACGTTACACCTCTGCCCGGTGCCTTCACCAAACCACGGGCAACACAAATGCTCAGTGGCCTACTGGAAGAAAAAAATATACATGTAATCCCGGAGTTTTATCTCGAATCGGTGGACAATGAAAAAAAAGTTATCAAATCATATGACGGAAATGAAATTCCCTTCGACGTGCTTACAATTGTGCCGGTCAATATGGGCAGTGACCTTATCGAACGAAGTGGTATGGGAGACGATCTGAACTTTGTACCGACAAACAAATATACCCTTCAATCGGAGAAATACGAAAATATTTTTGTACTGGGTGACGCAGCTAATCTTCCTACCTCAAAAGCAGGGTCTGTGGTTCACTTTGCCTCTGAAGTTTTGTTTGAAAATTTAATCGGCATGATCGAAGGAAGACCCATGTTAGCCAAATTTGACGGTCATGCCAATTGTTATATAGAAACCGGCTTTGGAAAAGGTTCTTTGATCGATTTCAACTACGACACCGAACCGTTGCCCGGCACTTATCCGTTGCCGGGGATCGGTCCTTTCGGCTTGCTGCAAAATACCAAACTGAACCATTACGGAAAAGTGATCTTCAGGTGGCTTTACTGGCACGTTCTGCTGAAAGGCAAGGAGATGCCTGTTGAATCTGAAATGTCTATGGCCGGTAAAAAATTATAATGATCATATCATGAGTGACATCCATATACAACAACAGATCGATGACATCAACCGGAAGTTGGATCTGGTACTGGAATATGTTAACGACCAACGGCTCAAGGGCAATATAGTGGAAGACCTTGTCCAGGATCTCTCCATAATTGGAAAAGATGCCTATGATAGTGCCGTCGATGAACTGGACAAACAGAACATCGAGATCGATGCGGATGAGATAAAAATTTTCTTTTTGAAGTTGCTCAGGAATATGAATAACTTCTCCGTTATCCTTACTACGTTTGAAAGTCTGATGGATCTGTCAAAAGACCTTGCTCCCCTGACCAAAGAAGCTACTGTTAATTTCATTTACAGGCTTCAAACCCTGGACCAGAAGGGCTATTTTGAATTTTTCTCCGCCATGACGCGTATCGTGGATAACATTGTTACCAATTATACCAGAAAAGACGTTGAACTGCTGGCTGATAATATAGTCATGATACTGGATACGGTTAAGAGTGTAACACAGCCGGATATGTTAAGTGCTATCAACAATGCCGTTAATATATATAAAGACCTCGATCCAACCAATGTTCCAGAGTATTCTCTTTGGAAAGCATTAAGGACACTGAATTCACCGGAAATGAAAAAAGGACTTGGATTTATTATAACATTCCTTAAAGGTTTGTCCACCGGCCAAACCAACATAAACAACGTTTAATCAATAAAAAATCAAAATTATGGAAACAAAAACAATAGCAGGTATAGCCATTCAGGTAAACGATGAAGGCTATATGATGGATGCCTCACAATGGACCCCTGAAGTGGCTGCAGAACTGGCCAAAGAAGAAGGAATTGAATTAACGGATAAACATATTGAAGTACTGAATTTTATCCGGGACGAGTTTATGAAAGGCAATACCCTGACCATAAGGAAAGTCGGGAAATCAGGAATTGTTGATATTAAAGGGTTTTACCAATTGTTCCCCGGAGGACCTCTAAAGAAAGCATCAAAAATTGCCGGGATATCCAAACCTTCCAGTTGTGTCTAACTTCTTAAATAAATAATACCATGGAAAACAAGAAAAATGATCATTCCTTAAAAAAGGTATCGATCATATGTGCCAAAGGAGCTCTTGAAGATGTTTACGCCACCCTTGTTCTTGCCAACGGTGCCGTCATGGAAGGGATGGAA
>WFSC01000291.1 GCA_015486185.1 Bacteroidales bacterium
CGCAAAAAAGATTTAGGTAAATATTCTGCAAGTATTTCAAAAAATATAATTTACGGTATCATTGTGCTTTTCAATATATATATGGCAATACTTGGATTAATCGGAATAATGGGCGTTTAATATCAAAACCTGAATTGTTAAATGGGAGGGAACTTAACTGTTATCCTCCACTTCATGTTGTTCACTCATGTACTTCTCTCCTTCTATTGTAAGAAAAAAGTCCATCCATATATATGCCAGCTTATCACCTTTTTTGATTTTAAAATTTATCACTCATTTATTTGCAGGCATTTGGTTTTCTTATGAATACTATGTACATTTGTTCATCCTTGTTCATTTGTTTATATATGGAAGAAAAATTTAATCTGATCTACAAAATTGCGCGGGAGTATTATGAGCGTAATCATACCCAGCAACAGATCGCCAAACGTTTCGGTATCTCCAGGATCATGGTATCGCGACTGCTTCAAAAAGCCATAGATGAAAGGATTGTCGAAATTCATATTATTCCTCCCCAGAACCCTTATTATCAGCTTGAAAACAAACTGGAGGATCGGTATAATCTAACGGAAGCGATCGTAACCACCGGTATCAAAGGAGATTATCAGAAAACGCTGGATGAGATAGGGAAAAAGGCTTCGGCATACCTGTTCAGATACTTGCAGGGGAATGAAAAAATAAGCATTTCATGGGGAGAAACTTTGCTGTCAATGCTCAATCATCTGCCTGCAGGTAACTTTCCGGAGGTTCAGATCATACAAATGATCGGCGGACTGGGCTTCCCTTATGAAGAGATCAGCGGGACGGATCTGACACGGCGCATGGCAAACACGCTGAACGCAAAAGCCAGGATACTGGATGCACCTGGCATCGTAAAGACCCGCGAAGTGTGCCGTGAACTTATGCATTATCCGCAGATAAAAGGCACCTTAAACCTGGCACGTCAGGCGGATATTGCCATTGTAGGTATCGGGCAGTTTTCTGACAACTCTTTTCTGATCAGATCCAATACGATACTGACGCAGGATGATATTTCTGTTCTGAAAGAAAACAAGGCCGTTGGAGATATTTGTCTGCGTTTTTTTAACGAAAAGGGTAAAATGATCCGTAATAATATCAACGACAGGGTTATCGGATTAACGATGGAGGAAATAAAAGCCATCCCCAGGGTGATTGGAATTGCCGGGGGAGAAAGTAAAAGAATACCTCTGAAGGCAGCATTGCAGAACCATATTCCGGATATACTGATCACCGATCATCTGACGGCAGAATATTTATTACAGGACTAAAACTGTACAGCATGGAACGCTATTTGATCGGACTTGATTATGGTACGGGAGGAGCAAAGGCAACCATCATCAACACTAATGGAAGAGAACTCGCCTATGCTTTTGAAGAATATCCCATCCTGACGCCTCATCCCGGCTGGTCGGAGCATGATCCGCACATTTACTGGCAGGCCTCCTTTTACGGTGTGGCATTTGATCTGTTAAAAAAAGATTTTAATCAGGAGATACTGGATAAAATTGGTATTGACAGGGATTTGTTTCCGGAACTGTACAAGTGTGAGGATGTGATCGGTTAGGTTACAAGAGAGGCTGCTCATGAGACAGGACTGGCGGAAAACACACCGGTAGCTGCCGGGCAGGTGGACTGCAACGCCGGATGGATCGGTGCCGGGATGATCGAAGAAGGGCAAATCCAGATGAATCTCGGGACATGCGGCAATTTCGGGATCCTCACCACAGATACCCATTTCCCGGACACCATGATCAATTTCAATTACACTTCCGGTTCCGGGGACACCTATATCATTGTTCCCACCACTACTACCGGTGGTCAGTTAATAAGGTATATGCGGGACAATTTCTATATGCGTGAGAAAGCGGAAGAAAAAATTACCGGCACGGATACTTATGATCTGATCAACCGGGAGGCGGAAAAAGTGCCGCCTGGCAGTGAAGGGTTGATCGTACTGCCTTTTCTGATGGGCGAACGCACCCCGATCTGGGATGTATATGCGCGGGGCGTGGTTTTCGGTTTGTCCCTGCATCATACCAGAGGCCACGTGGTCCGGGCCATGATGGAATCGGTCGCCTATGCACTTTATGATTCATTCAGGATAATAAAAGAATCCGGAAAAAAGATAGATCACCGCTGAACCTTCTATCCTCCCCCGACTTGAGTCTATAGAAGTTAATATCGAAGCAACCGGTGATCCCGATACGGGTGCCACCATTGCTTATGAATCCATCTTGTTGGGAAAGCCTGTGATCATGATCAATGTTGAGACCGATGTAACGATCGGGTATTATCTGAACCATCTGGCCCGGGAGAAAGGCTCGGTGTATACTGTTGCTTCGGGAGACGAACCGGGGGTTTTGAAAACCATGCACGAACAGGCTGTATTGATGGGATTTGAGGTGGTTTGTCTGGGAAAAGGAAAGAACAACACGATTGACCTTACCTCAACACCCGAAAAATACAGGGAAGAAGCCATATCCAAAGGGATGAATCCCAGGATCCTCTCCTCTTTCAAAGACGGAACAAAAACCATGGTCGAAATGGCCGCCGTAGCAAACGGGACAGGACTTATACCGGATGTGCCGGGCATGCATGGTCCGAAAGCCGAACTGGAAGAACTGGTCACCACTTTTATTCCTCAGGAAGACGGAGGGATATTTTCGGGTAAAGGCCGGTTAGACTATACAACCGGGGATATAGCGCCGGGTGTTTTCACCATTGTTTACACCGACGATCCGAGGATGCGGAAAGACATGAAATTCATCACACATAAAGACGGGCCCTATTATCTGCTTTTCCGTCCCTACCATCTATGTGATCTGGAAACCCCTCAGTCGATCGCCGAGGCCGTTTTGCTGAACGAAGCCACCATCACGGCTGACTACATGAAAGCTGAGGTGGTGGCAGTGGCTAAAAGAGACCTGAAAAAAGGTCAAAAAGTAAAAGAGATCGGTTATGAGGATTTCTACGGAAAGATCTTTTCCTATCCTGAAGCAAAAAAGTTACAAGCCATTCCCATTGGCATTGCAGAACACGGGATCGTCCTCCGGGATATACCCAAAGGAGCTCCCTTCACTAAAACGAATTTTCAACCGGATACCGGTACATTTGTTTATAAAATGAGGCAGGAACAGGAAAAACTGCTCAACGATGAATGAAACGATGCATGCTGTCAGAGTTTACGGGCCGGGGGATTACCGCTACGAAGAAATTCCAAAACCCGAATGCCCGGACGGAGGATTACTGGTCCGGGTTGCAGCCTGCGGACTGTGTGGTTCCGATCTGCGAACCCTTCGTTACGGACACCGAAAAGTTCGTTTCCCCTAGGTTATCGGCCACGAGATTACCGGGCGAATCGTGGAAAACCGTATCAGGGGACAAAATCCATGGGATGAAGGCATGTATGTGTCAGTGCCTCCGGTAGTGTATTGCGGAACCTGTGAGTTCTGCAGAAAAGGAGTCCCAGAACTATGCCTGAATTACCAGGAAATAGCCCAGGCATGGCCGGGAGGTTTTGCAGAATACATTGCTCTGCCTCCCGAGATCATCCAAAACAGTGCCATGCAACCCCTCCCGGAAGGGTCCGATCCCGTGAGAGCCACCCTCGCCGAACCTTTATCCAGTTGTATCAATGCCATGGAGAAAGGAAACGTAGGCAGAGGCGAGACAGTAGTGATCATAGGGGCAGGACCCATCGGAGCCCTGCATCTTGAGTTGGCTAGGAACCGGGGTGCCGGGAAAATATTCGTTGCAGATATTTCGGAAAACAGGCTGTATTCCATTCGTAACCTGTAACCGGATGCCGTGATCAATGCTGCCCGAAAAAACATTGTAAAAGAAGTAAGAGAGATGACCGAAGGAGCAGGAGCAGACGTGATCATCACTGCCAATCCGGTTCCCGAGACCCAGGTACAGGCAGTGGAAATGGCAAAAAAAGGCGGACGGATACTCCTGTTCGGAGGTTTGCTCAAAGACCATTCTAAACCAGGTATCGATATGAATCTGGTTCATTATAACGCTTTGCATCTTATCGGCACCACCATATTTGCCCCGAGACATCACCAGGAAGCGCTTAAGCTCCTCGCCTCGGGAGAAATCCATGCGGAAAAGATCATCTCTCACATATTACCCCTCTCCGATTTTGATTCCGGAATAAAACTGGCACTGGAAGGAAAAGCACGTAAAGTAGTCTTTAAACCTTAAAAAATAAAGCTCATGGGAAACACCCGAAAACATAATCAAAAATTCCCTGTCGGTGATCTGGCCCAGGTATGCATCATCGTTCCCGATCTGGACAAAGCGGTAAAAAACTTCTATCATATTTTCGGGATCGGGCCCTGGCATTTCTACACTTATGGCAAACCCCTGGTAAAAAGGATGACCCGGAATGGCAAAAATACAGAGTACAAAATGAGAGTAGCCCTGTCCTATTTCGGGAATATGCGCCTTGAACTCATAGAACCGCTTGAAGGAGATACCGTATATAAAGAATTCGTGGAAAAACACGGATATGGTGTACATCATCTGGGCATTCTCACTGATAACATGGAAGAATCGCTTGCAAAGCAAAAAAGGCAGGTCTAAAAATGACCATGGACGGTGCCGGATTCGGACCTGACGGTGACGGGCACTATGCTTATCTTGATACCGAAGATCTGATCTCAACCACCCTGGAGCTGATCGAAAGGCCCAAACGCAGACCCCCCGGAGATGATCTATCCTCCTGAAGAAGAATAATTAAAAAAACTACTATTGTCCGGGATAAATTTGACGCAGGCTTGTATATTGCGGATAACTGACGCTATCGAAAAAAATCCAGGAATAATGCCCCTACTAATACTGCCAGTTACCCACTGAAGAAAAAATCACACAGGATTCCGGATAAAATGAACTCTTTCCTGTCGGGACAAGTATTCGCATTGGAAAACGGATCTCACTTAAAACGGGAGGGTGATTTTTCCAATCGGAAATGATAATCCGGTCTCCGTGAATATGAACTTCCGGTTTCTGCCGGGCCCGCCATTTAAGCTTCCGTACGAATTCTTTTGGCAAGTTTACGGCATAACTTTTCCCGCCTGACGCCTTTGTTAAACTGCATATGTATATGTATGATAATTTTTTTCGTGCCACAGGTGTAAATACCGGTAACGTTATTAATAACGGCATTAAAGCAGTGACTGTATTTATTCATAAAACGAACTATCTCCGGGGTTCTGTTCCGGGGAATTCTTTGATTAAACCGGCACATATTCTACCATTCCGGTTTGCCGTTGACAATCCTGGGCGGAAAGTTGTCCTTCCACCACAACACCTTTTTTACCGGATGCAGAGGAACAGCGCCCATATCATTCCTGCTGCCGTCAGGGTCATTCCATGCCGGATCAGGATCTCCCGCATCGATTGCCGGAGAGGATTTTTTAAGCCGGAAATCCCCATGTGCAGGATCAACAAACTGCGGGTCACCCTGAACTGCAAAACTGCCGGTAGTGGTAAGAACCGTATCTTTTGCCCACTTAGCCAGATATATAGTGCCCTTTACCTCGTTTACCGGATAAATCAGATTATATACGATAGAAATATTTTTTTCTTTGAAATCTTCCGGCCGGAATCTGTAGGTATAACCTATCTCAAAGGGATAATCCGCTGAAAAAATATTGTTTCTTATATCCAGATTTTCTATGTGTGTCGAATAAATATAGCATCCGCCCACCAGCCAGTAATATTTCCATCCGGGTTGGGGTTTACCCATCCCATTTC
>WFSC01000292.1 GCA_015486185.1 Bacteroidales bacterium
CAAAAAACGTGCTTTAACCGATTCAAAATACAATGAAAGAAGAGCCGAATGTGAAAAAGCCGTAGCATTCATCAACCGGAAAAGATCGATCCGGAATCTTGGAGAACTTACGCTGGACGAGTTTGAACAGCTTCAGGATCTGATTCCTGATGAAACCGTACGTCGCAGGGCCTATCATGTTGTTTCGGAAGACGAGCGTGTTCTGGAAGCGGTACAGGCGCTGAAAAACGGAGATCTCGTTCAC
Organism: Bacteroidales bacterium; assembly: GCA_015486185.1. Taxonomy (GTDB): domain Bacteria; phylum Bacteroidota; class Bacteroidia; order Bacteroidales; family VadinHA17; genus DRPN01. The sequence continues at coordinate 245 of WFSC01000292.1, forward strand.
TTTGGAGAATTGATGTATGAATCCCATGCCTCTTTACGTGACAATTATGAAGTGACCGGATTTGAATTGGATACACTTGTGGATGAAGCCCGTAAGATACCCGGAGTCATCGGTTCGAGGATGACCGGTGCCGGCTTCGGAGGATGTACGGTCAGTCTTGTGCAGCAAGACCAGACAAATTCTTTCATGCAACAACTGGAAAAAGCCTACACACAAAAAACCGGACTGAAACCCGACTTCTATGTGGCGGAAGTCGGAGATGGAGCAAAAAAACTTTAGTTCTCCCGTAAGATTCCGTGATTCAAAAAAAATGGCAAGTTATTATACACACAAATTTATTGACTTATGGATTACTCTTTTTCGTTAGGGTGGATTGATTACACCATCATTATTGTTTATTTTGCTTTTGTGCTGGGCATAGGCTGGGCATTGAAAAAGTTCATGAAATCATCCAAAGCTTTTCTGGAAGCTGGCCGTTCCTTACCAGCCTGGGTTACCGGCCTGGCTTTCATCTCTGCCAATCTGGGAGCCCTGGAAGTGATCGGTATGGCAGCCTCAGGCGCCAAATACGGCGCTACCACCGTTCATTTCTACTGGCTGGGCGCTATTCCTGCCATGATCTTCCTGGCCATTTTCATGATGCCTTTTTACTATGGTTCCAAAGCCCGGTCCGTGCCGGAATATCTGAAGCTGCGTTTTGATGAAAAGACCAGGGGGTTCAATGCTTTTTCCTTTGCCCTGATGACCATCTTTTCTTCCGGTATTTCGATGTATGCACTGGCTTTGCTGGCCCAGACTATTCTACCATTTAATTTTACCCTGAATATGCTGGGATGGCACATGACCCCCTTTGATGTATATCTAATCATATCAGCACTTATTGTTTTACTCTATACCTATTTGGGAGGCTTGTCCTCTGCCATTTACAATGAAGTGCTCCAGTTTTTCCTGATCGTTATCGGGTTTACCCCACTGGTTATCCTGGCTTTGATCCACATCGGCGGATGGGAAGGCCTTAAAAGTCATCTGGATGTCGTAGCGACTGCCAACGGTTTTCAGCCGGGTGCCTGGACACATACCTGGAAGTTTATGGGACATGCCAGTACCAACCCCATGGGTGTCGAATGGTTTGGTCTGATCATGGGACTGGGCTTTGTTCTATCTTTTGGTTACTGGGGCACTAATTTTCTGGTGGTACAGCGGGCCATGGCTGCCGGCGATATGACCGCTGCACGTAAAACGCCTTTGATAGGCGCTATTCCGAAAATGTTTATTCCTTTCCTTGTTATCTTACCCGGCATGATCGCCATTGCCATGACTATGGATCCGAATATTGCATTTTCATTACCTATGAAAGGAAACTCTTATAACTATGATACGGTCATCCCCATGCTTTTGCGAACATATTATCCTGTCGGAGTGCTGGGACTGGGGATCACTGCTCTTTTTGCCAGCTTTATGTCAGGCATGGCAGGTAATGTGACCGCTTTCAACACGGTATGGACTTATGATATTTATCAAAGCTATATCTATTCAAAAGGTTCCGATGAGCATTATCTGAAAGTAGGTCAATGGACAACAGTTGTCGGAGTATTGCTTAGTATCCTGACTGCATACGTTGCCAGGGTATTCAATAATGTCATGGATTTCCTCCAATTGATCTTTGCCTTTATCAACGCCCCCCTGTTTGCCACTTTCCTGCTCGGGATGTTCTGGAAGCGAACTACCGGCCATGCAGCCTTTTTTGGTCTGTTATCCGGCACATTAATAGCTGCTATTCATCACGGGCTGACACAACCCGCCGGGGCTACTTCCCTGGTAAAAGGAGGTTGGCTGGGCACTGTGGTACATACCTATCCCAGTCAAATGGCCCAGAATTTCTGGACCGCTATTTTTGCCTTCTCCCTGGCATTGATCCTGACGGTTATAATCGCCTTGCTGACCAAAAGAAAGAAAACGGATGAAGAGCTGAAAGGCCTGGTTTATTCACTGACCCCCAAAATAACCAATAAGGATATTCCCTGGATTAAACGTCCGGATTTTCTGGCAATCGTCGTCGGTGCTGTAGCCATTATTTTAACGATCATTTTCTGGTAACCATTAAAAATACAATATCATGGGTTTAGATATAAAAATTCCGATTGGCCTGATCTTTTCCATACTGGGACTCCTTTTATTGATATTCGGCTTAGCCACGGGATCAGACCCTATGTATCAAAAATCCCTGGGTTTCAATGTCAACCTCTGGACAGGTGCTTTCATGGTGGCTTTTGGGGCTTTTATGCTTCTGCTGTCAGGGTTCTGGAAAAAAAAGGCTGAAAAACAATAGGTATTTATTTCATTTTGATAAATTTCTTTATCCATCGGTCATTCCCTTCATTGATCTCCACAATATAAATACCTTCCGGAAGATTTGACACATCCAGGCGATAAGGATACTGTTGCAGATAACAGGAATTAATCACCTGTCCGCCCGAACCCATGATCCTGACATTAAGACCCGGAACCGTTTTGGCCAGATACAATGATAATGTTTGTGATACAGGGTTGGGATAAAGAATGATATCATTTCCGGTACATTTATCTACCACATGGGAAACCGATGAGACTTCCATCAACAACCAGTTATCCGGGTCAGGGATTATCTGTACGACCGGATCCTTAAATGGAAAGATAAAAAGCTGATCATTCCTGTCCTGCCAGACCCTGACCAGCGTATCTTTCTTATCAGACCTGATAAGCAGATCCATGTGCATTTTAAACAAAGGAGTAGAACCGGAAGGAGTTTGTACACTCTGAATATACAGGCTGTCATGGTTTTGATTCCATGAAAAGGCATATAGCGGGTATCCCCTGCCATAATACCATTGATCAAAGAAACCGGTAAAATCAATGCCTGACACCCGGGTTAGCACATCCCTAAAATCCGCTCCCGTAGCCACACTGTCACCGAACTCTTTCTGAAATGTTCTAAATACTTTGAAAAACAATGAATCATTGTTCAACTCATACCGGATCATATGGATGATAGAAGCACCTTTTTTATAAGAAAGATTACCATTAAAAATGCGATATATATTATTTAACTCATTAAATGGAACATACACGCTTCCGTCGGTTTCCTTCAGGGCACGGTTATGGGCCGTGTTCATCCAGTCGCCGGCTACATCCTGCCCTTTCAGGTATTCACGTGATATATATTCGGAATAAGAAGCGAAGCCTTCGTTGATCCAGATATCCTGCCAGGAAGCACAGGTCACATGATCCCCGAACCATTGGTGAGCCAGTTCATGAACCACCATATCAAAACCAAAATTATCCAGGGTCGTCATGGTCTGGTGCTCCATGCCTCCGCCCATCGGGGCCAGACAATGACCGTATTTCTCATCAGCAAAAGGATAACACGAATACAGGCGCGAATAAAGCTCAAGTGCCGGCACAACCACACCAATATGATCCTTTTCTGCCGGCAGGTAACCCGTATCGCTGTAAACCATGTTTTGGATAAGCACAGAATCCTTGCATCCCTGCGGATGAGCATAAATATCATAGGTCTGATAATTGGAAACTGCCAATGAGATAAGATAATAATCAATAGGATGACGATGATGCCAGCGATATCTTAGAAAGTTTCCATTATCAATGGTATCCACGCCTTCCAACAAACCATTGGAACCTGCTGCCAGCCCTTTCTGTACCGTCACCCACACAGCACAGGAATCCGCTTTGTCTCCCAGATCCTGTTTACAGGGAAACCAATCCTTTGCAGCATAAGGTTCTGAGAGGGTCCAGGTAACCCGCTGATGCCACCGGGTATTTTCCTTACTGGTCATCGCACTGAAAAAAGACCCTGTAGTAACCTGGCCGTGGTAATAAACCTCCGGCTTTACCAGGTCATTTCTCCGGGGTGCGGGAAATAAAGGTATTGACAACGTATCCTGATCATGGATAAAATCATATCTTTTTCCATTTATCCTCACCGAATCAACCTGTAATGAATCGGTCAGTTGTAAAACCAGTACCGGTAAACTGTCAGAGGTTACGGTAACCCATACCTGTGCAGATCCCCTTATGAAAGTATTTGTATCGTTAACCTGGAGATTCAGAAAATACCATTTCACATTATAATCCTGCATCGGACCGGCCCATGAATTTTCTGAAAACAGAAAAATAGTCAGGCATACAATAAAGGAAATCTTTTTCATATCCTTTTAATAGTTTTCAAATAGTTTTCAAAGTAAAATATTTTTCAGTCAACGTTGTTCAAAATCCTTTCCGTAGTGAATCTATCCAGTGCAGGGCACCGGTAAACGCAGGCACAACAGAGGTGCCATGTGTTCCACCTTTAATAGTGACCAATGTAACATCAGCAGCACCGTGAGACAACATATCAGCCTTCGCCACCACAGCATTCCGGTAAGGAACTGTATGGTCCGCATCTCCATGAAACAAACGAACCGGTGCCCGGGGACCCCAGCCCAACAATGTATTTTGCTGTAAAGCCTCCAATAATTCAGGATCTTTTCCTGTCAGATAAGACTCCAGAAAACCGGGCCGGATCAAATCAGCAATACTGTCGGGTAATTGCTCGTTTATCTCGTGTGTGGTATGTGTTCCGTCAAAAAGACCGGGCATCATGGATGCATACGGTTCATTAAATATCTCATCCAGGCGGTTCCATTGGTAAATGTCATTCCAGGCAGTCAGAACATACGCAATAAAAGCAGGGGACTTGTAGCTTTTATATGAAAGAATGGTATCAACCGTCGTCTTAAGATCATACGGTCCGGCCATGGGGGCAGAAGCCGTTACAGGCAAATCATCCAACGGACGTTCCGTCTCCAGAAAACGGTGCGTTGCCATAGTAACATAACCACCCTCGGAATATCCTGCCAGGTACAATTCGCCGGTTTCAGCCAGCTCGTGATTTTTCATATAAGACCTCACTGCCCGGATCATATCGGCAACATTACCCGCCAGAACGTCCCCGATCAGATAGGGATGCATTTCCTGAGAATCACCCAGTCCAAGATAATCCGGAATGCAGGTTACATAACCTTCGGAGGCAGTTATTAATCCAATGACCCCTTCATTGAGCATGGGGTCGTTTGAAGAAACTTCACTCCTCTTTATAATAGTACCATGTTGTATGCTTAACAGAGGATAAGCTCCTGCCACAACAGGCACGATCAGTAATCCGGAAGCCTTTACTACCACCCCTGCGGGATCCAGGGTAAGATACTGGACTTTTAATGCCAACACCTTATATTGCAATGAAATCGTTCCAATATTATCTACCGAGTTGATAATACCACGGATAAAAGTCGTATCATAGGTTGCTATAGGCTTGGTACTCAATAAGGCACCATTCTGTAACTGCTGCTCTTCCTCGCGGTGACAGGAAGCACTTAATACAAATAAGAGGATCAACACCCCCTGCCATACATATTTTATTCTCATATCTCGCTTTTTATCACTAAGTTAAATCTCTATAATCAAAAGTAATCAAAATAATTAACAAAAAAAATGATAAATGATTTGGTAGTTTATAATATTATTTCTTACTTTGTAATCGTTTTTAGTTGATAATTATTCTTATTTATGAAAATGAATAATAACACACAGGATATTTTGAAGGAACACGGATTAAAGGTTACGCCCCAGCGAAAGATCATCCTGGAGATTCTTTCCACGATGAAAGATCATCCGACGGCTGATAAGATCATCCGGGAAGTAACGTTACGGGAACCTAATATTTCTCCCGGAACTGTTTACAAAACACTGGATATCTTCACCGAAAAAGGGATCATACAAAAGATAAGGACGGATAAGGGCATCATGCGTTATGATCCGTTCACCAGCCGTCATCATCATTTATATTTTCCCGACTCGGATGAGATCAGGGATTATGAAGACGAAGAACTGAACCGTTTGCTTGAATCCTTTTTTCACCGGAAAAACATTCCGGGATTTAAAGTGGAGGATTTCCGGCTGGAAATTATTGGGAAAAAAAGCTCAAAGGCTAAAGCTTAATATTCAAAGGCTTAAAAAAAGGTAAAAGCTTATGGATCAAAAAATAATAAATTCAATATTAATTAAACACTACAATTATTTAATCATTAAAAAGTAAAAATTATGGAACAGACAAATCACACTTTTCCGTTACTCGGGGATGCTTTCCCGGAAATGGAAGTTCAAACGACCCATGGTGTCAAAAAACTTCCAGAAGATTACAAAGGCAAATGGCTGGTTTTATTCAGTCACCCCGGTGATTTCACACCGGTATGTACCACTGAGTTTGTGGCTTTTGCCCAACATTACGAACAGTTTAAGGAAATAAATGCTGACTTGCTGGGACTTTCCGTTGACCAGGTGTTTGCACACATTAAATGGCATGAATGGATCGAGGATAATCTAAAGGTAGATATACCTTTTCCGATCATCGCTGATAACCTGGGTACCGTTTCAAACAAACTGGGACTTTTGCATCCCGGAAAAGGTTCGAATACGGTTCGTGCGGTATATGTGGTTGATCCCAACGGCATCATCCGCCTGATCATTTATTATCCCCAGGAAATTGGCCGGAGTGTTGATGAGATCGTCCGTGCTGTAAAAGCACTGCAGGTTTCCGACAACGAAGGAGTAGCCACACCTGAAAACTGGCCCAACAATTCACTGTTGGGTGATCGCGTGATCGTTCCGCCGGCCACTGATGTTAAAATGGCTGAAGAACGGCTAAAAAACTATGAATGTTACGACTGGTGGTTCTGCCACAAAGAAAGATAGAAAAGCGCTCAATAAATTATTCAGGAAGAGCTGCGCAGTTGTGCAGCTCTTCTTGTTTTATACTGTTATCATTCTTTATTTTTTTCGTACATTAGCAATCCGGGAATAATGTTTTTTTATCATGTATTTGATCAGGAAAGTGTTAACAGGTATCCTGCTGTTGTTTATTATTCAGGGATCTGCTGTGCAAGCCCAGCGTCTTTATCCGGACTTGCAGGACATATGTTTTCGCTTATCCCATGAAACATCGTCCCTTTCATCCACCCGTAAAGACTCCTTAAAAGTCATTGGCGATTATATTTTGCAATTGCAAAAGGATCATCCGCCTGCCGAGGTTCTTTTTGCCGGCAAAAGCAATGGAAGTCTGAGTCAGGTGGCAGAAGTATGGTTTTATACCGCCTTGCATTACTACAAAATAAAGAATATAAAGGTTTTTTCAGGCGGAATTGCTCCGGAAGCCATCAATTACAGGATTGTAGGAGCTATGAAAAGATCAGGCTTCCTGATAATGCCCGCAGGAGGGTATTCTGATAACCCGGTATATTTTATGAGCCTGGGACGCAATTTCCCGGATTACACTATCTTTGCCAAACCCATTGATTACCGGTCCAATCCTCACAGTCATTTTTTGGTTATCTCCATACAGTCCCAGGCAGATTCGGCTGATTACCATTATTACGGCGCAGAAAAAATCTTTCCTTATCACTGGAAAAATCCCGGCTTATGGGACGACACATCCGTTGAGCCTGTTAAATATGATGAATGCATTCATGAAATTGGGCGGGATATGATATTTCTGGCCGGTTACATCCATGGACAGCTCAAGACAGATAAAAAGAAAAAACACAAAAAGAAGAAAAAACAGTAAAATATCATATTTTCTTCAACCGGCGTATCAGCCATGGCAACCGGTTGATCACCACCCTGTTATAAAATTTTTCATAACCACCAAATCCCCGGTAAAACCGTGCCAGGTTATCATTATCGGACCCTTCAAAATCCAATAATAATTTTTCTCCGGCGTGTTTTCTGATAAAATGATCCATGATGCCCGTCAGCGCCTGCACCTCCCTTCCCGCCCGGGAGTTGGCTGAGAAAAGAAATATATACCGGTCAAAGGATTTGATAAAAACAGCACCTGCCAGCAGCAGCTCTTCCTGTCGTACCACCAGGATTTCACCCAGTTCTCGTTCCAGAATCACCTGGAGCAGTCCCGCCAGCCTGTTATAATGATCTTTGGAGGTACCGTATAATTTCCCCTGCTCTGCAGCAAACAACCTTATAATATCATAAGCTGAAAGAGGATCCTCCGTAACAATTAAGCCGTTTTTTTTGAATTTCTTTATGTTGCGTGACGTATTCTCATGATAATATTTTTCCGGCAATCTGCCGGTCTTGTTAAGATCCAACAGGATATTCCGTCTTTG
>WFSC01000293.1 GCA_015486185.1 Bacteroidales bacterium
ACTGACCGGCCCGGGAAAGCATTTCTTTCAGGAATTCCTGACCAAAAACCCGGATCTCTCCCATCTTCCGGAGCACAAACAATATCTGAAGTTCATTGTAGATCACGAGATCATCCATCACCTGGGAGAGATCTCTGAGATCCTGTTCTTCCTCTGGGGTGCCATGACCATTGTAGAGACCGTCGATTCACATAATGGTTTCAAGATCATTACGGATAAAATCAAAACCACCAATAAGGTCAAGTTATTATGGATCATTTCCTTCATCACTTTTTTCATGTCAGCAGCACTGGACAACCTGACTACCACGATCGTGATGGTTACTTTGCTGAACAAACTAATCAGGGAGAAGAAGGATCGCTGGTTTTTTGCCAGCATGATCGTTATAGCGGCCAATGCGGGAGGAGCCTGGTCTCCCATCGGCGATGTCACCACGATCATGTTGTGGATAGGCGGGCAGATCACTGCCTGGGGTATTATCAGGGGTATCTTCCTGGTCAGTCTGGTAAATATGCTGATCCCGCTTATCATCGTATCCTTCTTTGAAAGAGGGAATTTTGAGCCACCCAAGGAAACGGAAGAAGATGCCAATAACATATTTCCCAGATTTGAACGGAACCTGCTCTTTTTCCTTGGCATAGGTGCTTTACTTTCAGTCCCTGTATTTAAGACCGTAACGCATCTTCCTCCCTACATGGGGATGCTGCTCGGCCTATCGATCCTTTGGATCATCACCGACCTGATGCATAGAAATGATAATCCGGCCATTAAAAGACAATGTATGATCACCGCCGTATTGAGAAAGATCGATGCTCCGACCATCTTTTTCTTTCTGGGGATCCTTAGTGCCGTAGCTGCCCTGCAATCAGCCGGTCACCTGCATTTGTTGTCTTTGTATCTGGATAATAAACTGCATAATATCTACTTTATCGACATGGCGATCGGACTTCTTTCCGCTGTCGTGGATAATGTACCGCTAACCGCCGGAGGGATGGGCATGTATCCTATTCCCGAACCCCATATGCTGCAGATGATTACCGATCCCACCCAGCTTGCATGGGCCAAGAACTTTGTGCAGGACGGTCTTTTTTGGGAATTCCTGGCTTACACTGCCGGAACAGGCGGAAGCATCCTGATCATAGGTTCAGCCGCCGGCGTAGCAGCCATGGGACTGGAAAAGATCGATTTTATATGGTATTTTAAACGCATGAGCCTGCTCGCCCTCTCAGGTTTTCTGGGCGGATCACTTGTATATTATCTTATCAAATAACATAATAAATGACTGTGAAACATAACGAGATATAATATTCCCTGTTATATCTCGTTTTTTTTTATAATTTCGTAAAAAAAGAAAAAAGTATGAATCTGATAATGATTATCGCACAAATTTCCGTTGCTGACACGGCGGCACAGGGAGCCGGTAAAGTTTCCATGTCTTACTGGGATCTGGCCATGAAAGGGGGTTGGGTTAACCTGCTGATATTTCTTCTTTCCCTGATAGCTATTTATATTTTCTTTGACCGATACTTTGTGATCCGTAAGGCTTCCCGTGAGGACACAACATTGATGAACCGTATCAAGGATTATATTCATGACGGGAAGATCGAATCGGCGCTGGCTTTATGTCAATCAAAGGATCACCCGGTGGCCCGTATGCTGGAAAAAGGTATCCGTCTGATAGGACGGCCTATCCAGGATGTCCATGCAGCTATCGAGAATGCGGGCCGTCTTGAAGTGTACAACCTGGAAAAAGGCTTGCCAGCCCTGGCCACTGTCGCCGGAGGAGCACCTATGCTGGGCTTTCTGGGTACCGTTATCGGAATGATCATTGCCTTTTATGATATGGCTAATGCCGGCAACAATGTGGACATAACCACCCTATCTGATGGTATCTATACAGCCCTGGTAACGACTGTCGCCGGACTTATTGTCGGGATTATCGCTTATTTTGCCTATAATATCCTGGTGGCACGGGTTGAGAAAGTGGTTTTTCTCCTCGAAGCCCGTACCTCAGAGTTTATGGATATTCTTAATGAACCGGTTGAAGAAGCATAGCATACCTTACTTATCTGATCATGGCCATACAGACTAGAAATAAAATAAGTCCCTCTTTCAGCATGTCAGGAATGACAGACATCATTTTCCTGCTGTTGATCTTTTTTATGATCTCCTCTACCCTTATCAGTCCCACAGCCCTGAAACTGTTGTTGCCCAAGAGTGCCAACCAGACCTCAGCCAAACCATTCACTACCGTTTCCATCACCAAAGACCTGAAATACTATGTAGAAGACAAGCCTGTTGCTTTTTCTGATCTGGAACATGTATTGCAGCAAAAAATAGGAAACAATAAGGACATCTACGTATCGCTCCATGTTGACCGGACCATTCCCATTCAGTATGTAGTAGATGTAATGAATATTGCCAAACGAAACGGCTATAAGCTCGTATTGGCCACTACAGCCAGATGATCATGCCCGACCGTGAAAAACATACCAGAGGACTCGTTGCCACCATTATTTTTCATGGTATCCTTATTCTCTTTTTAATTTTTTTCGGTTTACACATACCTTTACCCCTGCCGCAGGAAGAAGCATTACTCATCAATTTTGGTACGGGCAATAGCGGCAACGGACTCCTTGAGCCGGCCCCCAGTCCACCGGCCAGCCGTCCTGAACCGGTAAAAAAAACATCCCCTAAAACTACCTATACCCCAAAAGAAAAGATCCTTACCCAGGATATGGAAAAAGCGCCGGCTGTTGAATCAGGCAAAGAGACAAAGCCTAAAAAGCCTACGGCCGAAGAACTACGCAAAAAAAAGGAGGCCGAGGAAGCCAAAAAAAAGGCGCAGCAGGAACTGGAGCGAAAGCGAAAAGAAGAGCTGGAAAAAAAACGTAAAGAAGAGGAAGAACGCAAACGGAAGGAAGCCGAGGAACGAAAAAAGAGGGAGATCCTTCAACGCACAAAAAATGCATTCTCCAATGCACGGGGAACGGCCAACACATCCTCCGAAGGGGAAACAGGGAAAAAAGGAAACCAGGGCAATCCCCTGGGAGCACCACAGGCAGGGGCTCATTCAGGCACCCCGGGAACCGGCAACGGAGGGGTATCCTACAGTCTGGCTGGCAGGATCCCCCAGAAACTACCCCTGCCCGAATACAATTACCAGGTGGCCGGTATTGTGGTAGTAGAAGTTACGGTTGACCGTAATGGAAATGTTACCAAGGCGACCCCGGGCGTAAAAGGCTCTACTACCCTGAATGAATATCTCCTGAGCGTTGCAAAAAAAGCAGCCCTGGCCTCCAAATTCGACCGAAAACCCGATGCGCCCGCTTTCCAGAAAGGAACCATCACATACAAATTTATCCTGCAATAATCGCCGGAGTAATGATC
>WFSC01000294.1 GCA_015486185.1 Bacteroidales bacterium
CTGCTTGACCTCATGCTCCCCGGGCATAGTGGTTATGATATTTTACAGACCTTACGGGAAAAAGGGATGAAGCTTCCGGTATTGATCCTCTCGGCACGGGACAGCACGGATGATAAAGTCACCGGGTTGGACATGGGTGCAGATGATTACCTGGGAAAACCTTTTGCTTTCCCGGAACTGTTGGCTCGCATCCGTGTATTGCTGCGGAGGGGAAAGCAGGAGACTGAAACGATACTGATACTATCTGACCTTGAAATGGATCTGATACATCATACGGTAAAGCGTGCCGGTACAAATATTTCCCTTACCAACCGGGAATTTGATTTGCTCAGGTATCTGCTGGAAAATAAGGAACAAATCGTTTCACGGGAAATGCTGGCCCGGCATGTCTGGGAGGTGGTAAACCGTGTCACGCCCATTGACAACCTGATCGATGTGCACATCACCCGGCTACGACATAAAATTGATGAACCATATGAACCAAAACTATTGCATACGGTCAGGGGAGTAGGTTTTATCCTTTCTGATAAGAAATACAATCATGAAGCTGAATAAAACAAATATACGGTTCAGACTCACGTTATGGTATTCTATCACACTTTTTGTGATACTTTTTTTATATGCCGGAACAACTGTTTTACTGACATATGTAAACTTACGCCATAATCTCGACCGGATTTTAGAGAAAGATTACGAAGTGGTGGAAGAAATGGTTGAACCGGGTCCTGGAAACAAGGTAAAGATAGATGAAGATGATGATTCGTTTTTAAATGAACACTGGGTTGAGATCCTCGACAAAAACGGGCAGGTTTTGTTCAATAGCCGACCATTCTCAAGTAAAAACCTGCCTTACTGGAAACCAGGTGGCAAAAAAATCATGGAGATAACCTTTTCTTCCCTGAAAACAAAAAACCATCTGCGGTTACGCTCGTTAACAGGCAATGCCAATATTGAAGGACACGAATATATATTCAGGCTGTTCCGCTCGGAAGAACCTATGTATAAAGAACTGAAAAAGTTTCTAATATTATTGCTTATTGCTCTGCCTCTGGCTCTGATCATTGCTGCATTGGGGGGATACTGGCTGGCCGGCCGGTTGCTATCCCCTGTTGAAAACATGACAAGCAAAGCCCGGCAGATAAGCAGCAGCAACCTGAACGAAAGACTTCCTGTTGATAATCCTTCTGACGAGCTGGGCAGACTGGCTATAACCATTAATGAATTGTTAAACCGGATCCAGGATTCATTCGAACGCCTCAAACAGTTTACCTATGATGCAGCTCATGAACTAAGGACCCCCCTTACAGCCATTCGCAGCATAGGGGAAGTAGCACTTCAGAATCCACAGGACAGGGGAAAATACAGGGAAATTATTGGTAGCATACTTGAAGAAAATAATCGTTTGACCAATCTTGTTAACAGTTTATTGTTTCTTTCAAGGGCTGATTCCAATTCTTATGTTTTACACAGGGAAACCGTGGATCTGACAAAGTTCACGGAACAGGTCATTGATTTCATACAGCCGCTCGCTGAAGAAAAAGGACAAACCTTCCGCCTTGACGTTCAGGCACCTGTCATGGTGTATATAGACAAAACCTTATTCAGACAGGCATTACTGAACCTGCTGGATAATGCTATCAAATACGGACCTGAAAAAAGTACGGTTACCATTGATATTACAAAGGATGCTAATGGCGTACAGGTCCGGGTGACAGATCAGGGAACTCCCGTTCCTGCAACGCTGCAGGAAAAAATCTTTGAGCGTTTTTACCGGTTGGATAAGAGCCGTTCAAAGGAGCTGGGTGGCAGTGGGTTAGGTTTGGCTATCGCCAGATGGGCCATAGAAATACAGGGGGGACAACTGACTATGAAAAGCAAGAAAGATAAGGGAAACACATTCATCATTTATATGCCTGATGTCTCATCATAAAAAATGTTATGTCATGAAAACAAATGGGTCATTACTCAGAATTCTGTTTATAATAGTGATCTCCGGATTAGCAGGAACGCTGGCTCCTGATGCGGTGGCACAAAAGGCTGCAACGCTCAGTTTGGATTTTGAATCGGTACCGGTTGGCCGGATCCCTGCCGGCTGGAAAATTGAGGCTACCAACCAAAGAGGGCCATTGGCTACCTGGCAGGTAATCGAAGACAATACGGCCCTTTCCGGCCATAAGGTATTGTCACTTATCAAAACCAATCATACTTCGGGCAGCTCATTCAACCTGTGCTGGACACCCGGTTTCTCTTTTCTGAATGGTGAGATCAGTGTTATGATTAAGGCCAATAAGGGCGAAGAAGACCAGGGCGGCGGAGTGATCTGGCGGGCCAAAAACAAAAGCAATTATTACATTGCCCGGTATAATCCGCTGGAAAACAATTTCCGTATCTATTATGTCAGGGACGGCGACCGCAGGATGCTGGCAAGTGCCAGAACGGTAATCCCTGCCCACAAATGGTTTGAATTGAAGGTAACAGTTGATGGTAATATTATGAGAGGCTATCTGGATGGGAAAAAATTCCTTGAAGTAAAAGATGACACTTTCAAAAATGCCGGGGGAGTAGGCCTTTGGGTTAAAGCCGATGGAAAATCCTCTTTTGACAATTTCAGGGTACTTACTAAATAACTGACAATTTTTACTTCACGAGCTAACAAGCCTGATTGAAGAAAGATCATTAAGATTTAGTATAAACGATGAAGCGAACCTTGTTCATTTGGAAACATCTTTTAATTTTCATTTTTTATGCAGTTACAGAATCGTCACTTTTTGCACAGATCTCTCTGCCAGATACCATAAAAGCTTATCCGTTTACGGGAAAAATTACGTTGAATGGCATACTGAATGAACCGGCATGGAAATCTGCAAAAGGTATCAGCAACTTTACCCAACGAGAATTGCATGTCGGTGAACCTGCCACGGAAAAGACAGAAGTCAGAATATTATACGACAAAAAGAACCTGTATATCGGTGTCTGGTGTTATGACAATGAGCCTGATAAGATCAAAGCGACACAACTGGAACGTGATTTTGACCCCGGTACAGATGATAATTTCTCTATTATCATCGACACCTATGGCGATAAGCGGAACGGATATCTTTTTGTCACCAACCCCAATGGTGCCCGGTTAGATGGTATGGTTATTGACAATGGCCGCAAGATCAATATCAGTTGGGATGGTGTTTGGAATGTAAAAACAAAACGAACGGATCAGGGTTGGTTTGCCGAATTTGAGATTCCATTTTCCACCCTGCGTTTCAAAATGAACCAGCAACAAACCTGGGGTATAAATTTTGAACGTAACATCCGGCGCAAAAGGGAGGAAGACACGTGGCAGGGGTGGTCGCGCAATGCCATGCTGATACAGGTAGCACGCGCAGGAACCCTGACCGGGATCAGCGGCGTTTCCAAAACTTCGCTTATCGAACTGAAACCCTACGCTATCGCCGGAAGATCCTGGAGTGAAAAAAATCAGAACAAGATCAATGCAGGAGGTGATATCAATTATCTGATCACCCCCACTA
>WFSC01000295.1 GCA_015486185.1 Bacteroidales bacterium
GATTTGGAATCGGCTCCCCGGCATCTGTGGTTTGATCATATAAAGATCATCACCCCCTGGTCAAGAATCTTTGCCGATTATTATCATATGGATTTCAGGCACCGGTCGGACATGCAAGACTTTATTAATAAAGTAGAACTTTCCGCTGTTTTCCGGCCCTCGGTATTCGGCTACCGGGATATGAATATGCTCGCACAGGATTCCCTGTTTATCCACAATGATTTCCGCTTTTCTATGGAAGGACGCGGCACTCTTGCCAACCTGACAGCCAAAAAACTTCATTTATGGATAAATAATAAAACTCAATTAACCGGAACATTAAATTTGATCGGATTGCCGGATATCAAAAATACTTACATTTATTTTAATATACAGGATCTGGTTACGGGCATGGATGATATACGCAATATTTATATTCCAAAAACCAAACGCAAAATAAACGTGCCTGAAAATTTCAATAACCTCGGGCAGGTCAGATACAAGGGAAACTTTACGGGTTTTTTCACGGATTTTGTATCCTATGGCAGATTGGAAACGGATATTGGCAGTTTCAATGATGATATTTCATTTTCCACCGACTCCGGCAAAGTTGTGCATTTTAACGGCTTCCTGGCTGCTGAGAAGTTTGATCTTGGAAAATTTTCCGGAAATGAAAAATTAATGGGCAGGATCACAATGCACAGTTCCATGAACGGGAAGATCTTCTCAGGCAAGCGATTTCGCAGCAAGCTGACAGGCACCATTGACAGTATTGAGTTCAATCATTATCTCTATCATTCTGTTATGCTTGATGGCACGTTCACGGAAAAAGCCTATGACGGGAGTATCAGGATCGATGATCCGAATCTCAAGCTTGACTTTCTGGGTATGTTTGATTTTACCAACCGGTTGCCCGAATTCGATTTTTCGCTGAATATTCCCAAAGCTGCCCTGTTTCCACTCCATCTCACCTATACAGACACCAATCTTCTTTTTTCAGGGCTTGTTCTTGCCAATTTCAAGGGGAACAACCTGCAGGACTTTAACGGACAGGTTAAGCTTCTCGATGCGCAGCTAAGAAGGGGAAAAAAGTCCCTTAAGATTTACAATATTAAGCTATTGGCTTATAATACACCTGATACAGGATCGTTGAAAATTACTTCCGGTTATTTTGAGGCATCCCTGAATGGAAAATACAACTTTTCCAGTCTCTCCGCTTCGGTAAAATCACTTCTGTCCCGATTTATTCCGGCTGCCATCCCGGATAATATTCCCGGACAAACCGGAAGCAACAATTTTATTTTCAGTGTAAACATTCATAATATTGATCCTTTTACAGACTTTTTTGCACCGGGTTTCAGTATAGCCCATCGTTCCACTTTCGAGGGAAGATTTTCACCGGATATTCATCTTTTATCCCTGCAAGCTTCTTCCGACAGATTTATCACCCCTGGCATTATGGCCGACTCACTTAAAATTAACCTGATGACCAATGATGTAATGACATTGGAGATTTCGGGAAACGCCTTAAACATCAAAAAAAAGATCCATTTATCAAACTTCAGTGCCGATTTTACTGCTACAAAAGATTCCGTCCAGTCCTATCTGTCCTGGTTTAACAGGAATGATACCACAAACACGGAAAATAATCTTCATCTTTTAGCCGGTTTATACAAGGATCATAAAATGTCACGTCCGGGTGTAAATCTCTTCATTGATTCTACAGATCTTCTTCTGAACGATAGGGTATGGGCGATTGAAAAAGAACATATTAACATTGATTCCAGTTTCCTGCAGGTTCATCATTTCAAGATCAGCAGTGGCGACAGATCTTTGTTAGTCTCGGGCAAATTAAGTGCAAACCCGGCCGATACGCTACAGATTCTTTTTCACCGGATGGATCTATCTTATCTGAATCAGAAAAATGAAAAAACACTTCAACTGGAAGGTTATATGAATGGCAGGATCAGCCTTTCCAATGTGTATAAAACACCGTTGTTTCTCTCCGAAATTGAAATAAACGGATTAAAGGTCAATCACGAACCGCTGGGAAACGCCAGTGGAACTTCTTCGTGGGACACATTAAAAAAACAAATAGTTTTTGCTTTCCGCACAGATTTCGGGACCATTCATCCGATCATCGCAGAGGGAACCTATTCTCCTTCACAAAAAAACCTGGCCGGAGATATTTATCTGGATAAATTGAAACTGTCCTCCTTCTCATCATTTGTATCTGCAGTATTCTCAAAAGTTCAGGGAAATGTTTCAGGAAAAGCCCATATAGAAGGACCAGCCAGGAAACCTGAGGTCAACGGACTCCTCACGCTGCAAAAAACATCCCTTGCCGTGGATTACCTTAAAACACAATATACGTTCACCAGTAAAGTCCCTATTGAACATAACCGTTTTTTATTCAATAATATAAAAGTTTATGATGAAAAAGGGAATATAGCAACGGCCCATGGTTATTTCTCGATTGAAGATTTTAAAAACCCGGCCATTAACCTGACACTGGAAACCGGTAAGTTTCAATTTATCAATACAACACAAAAAGACAACGATTATTTTTACGGAACAGCCTATGGCTCGGGAGTTGTCTCCATTAAAGGGCCTTTATCCAATATACGTATGAATATCTCTTCCAAAACAGGTCCAAATACCCGTATCACCTTACCTCTTTATCAGGGAAAAACTATCTCAGCCTATAATTATATACATTTTGTTTCTGGGAAAAACATTCCTCAAAAAAAAGCAACAGGCAGTATCAAAAAAATAGAAACCCGGGGCATAAATCTCAACCTGGACCTTGAAGTTACCCCCGATGCGGAAGTAACCATATTGTTTGACCCCAATACAGGAGGCAATCTTTATGCAAGGGGACATGGAAATCTCCGTATGGAAATAAAAAAGACAGGCGATTTTAGTCTGCTGGGTGAATACACCGTTGAGAAGGGGAGTTATCTGTTTTCACTGGAAAATGTCATTCAGAAAAAATTTCGTCTGGAATCAGGCGGAAAGATCACCTGGAATGGAAATCCTATGGATGCCAACCTCAACATCCTGGCTACTTACCCTATTAAAACTTCCTTGTATCCGTTGTTTTTTGATGAAAACTATAAAAAAAGAGTGCCTGTCGAATGTCAGATCATTCTGAAAGGAAAACTCAATAAGCCCAATATCGGATTCAATATCGATCTGCCAACGGTTGATGAGGAAACCCGTACGAAAGTAGAAAATGCCATCAGCTCGGAAGAAGAGTTAAGTAAACAATTTTTATCTCTTTTGATCCTGAACAGTTTTTATCCTAACCCTGCCTATGGTCAACCCGGAGAAAATATTGCTTCGGCCAATGCCCTGGGGGTAACCACCACCGAAGTATTGTCCAACCAGTTAAGTAGCTGGCTTTCTCAGATCAGCAATGATGTGGATGTTGGTTTTTCCTATCATCCGGGCGACCAGGTTACCTCTGACCAGGTGGAAGTGGCTTTGTCCACCCAGTTACTGAATGACCGGGTAAGCATTTACAGCAATATCGATTTCAGCGGACAGAGCAATACCAATACCCAATCAGGCAGCAATGTTGTCGGTGATTTTCAGGTAGAAGTTAAGATCACAAAAAATGGCAAACTCAGGGTCAAAGCCTTTACCCGTGCCAATGATAAATATCTTTATGAAACAGCTCCCTACACAAACGGGGTGGGTATTTTTTACCGGGAAGAATTCAGTTCGTGGGGTTCACTCTTCAGAAAATACCTGGACAGCCTGTTCGGGAAAAAAGAAAAAGAAATCAAAGTCCCTGCACCGTAATAACAGGCCCTGATAACTCCATAAGGTAAATTACAGATATACACGGATCGGGAAACGCATTGGCCTTATTCTTCTCCTCACACGTCAACACTATGTACATACTTGTGTATATTTATTTGGAAAACTTATTTCAAGAAAGTATTTTCGCAGCGTTTTTTTAGATAAAAGTTACTAAACCTTAAAATTATTGGATATGTTTCTTGCAATGGTAGTGGTTTTTGTCCTGGGATATACCGCGATAGCCCTGGAGCATCCCATTAAAGTTGATAAGGCGGCTTCTGCTCTCGTTACCAGTGTCATCCTCTGGATTTTGTATATGATTGGCTCTCATGAGATACTGACCGGCCCGGGAAAGCATTTCTTTCAGGAATTCCTGACCAAGAACCCGGATCTCTCCCATCTTCCGGAACACAAACAATATCTGAAGTTCATCGTAGATCACGAGATCGTCCATCACCTGGGAGAGATCTCTGAGATCCTGTTCTTCCTCTGGGGTGCCATGACCATTGTAGAGACCGTCGATTCACATAATGGTTTCAAGATCATTACGGATAAGATCAAAACCACCAATAAGGTCAAGTTATTATGGATCATTTCCTTCATCACTTTTTTCATGTCAGCAGCACTGGACAACCTTACTACCACGATCGTGATGGTTACTTTGCTGAACAAACTAATCAGGGAGAAGAAGGATCGCTGGTTTTTTGCCAGCATGATCGTTATAGCGGCCAATGCGGGAG
>WFSC01000296.1 GCA_015486185.1 Bacteroidales bacterium
AATTCAAACTCTATTCCCAGTTTGTCGGCCAGTTCTTTAACATCTTTCTGTATCGCCGGCAGGACATAGATGCCTTCGCGGGCAATACGTTCTTCTGCTTCCCTTTCAATATCTCCCGGTATTAAAACTTTTTTGCCCGGCGCCGGTTTGGCATTCCGGAAAATGTTTATCCAACGGTCCATGCGTGATTTGAATTCCGAAGCGTCCATAAAAGCGTCGATACGCCAGGCGCCGAAAAAATGCCCCATGCCTTTTCCGACTTGTTCTTCGGGTAATGGGAGATAGGCCAGATTGGGTGGTACAAAGGGGCCGAAATTAGCACCGGAGAGTACGCCGCTGAGGATATCCACGATGGCTCCGAGGGCATATCCTTTATGGCTTCCATGGGCCAGATCGCCTCCCAGTGGCACCATGGCACCTCCCTGTTTCAGAATATCAGGATCATCGGAAGGATTGCCGTTTTTGTCGATGACATAACCGAAAGGTACTTTTTCTCCCTTTTTGGCTGCAACGGCCAATTTACCACGGGCAATGGGGGTGGTGCTGAAATCACCTACAAAAGGAGGTTCTTCTCCGGCCGGGACAGCTACGGCAATGGGGTTGGTACCCAGCAACCGATCTGTTGAATTGACAGGGGCGACCAACGGGTTTCCGTTGGTCATTGCCAACCCGATCATGTCCTGCTTCACAGCCATCAGCGCATAATAACTGCCAATGCCGAAATGGTTGGAATTGCGGACGGCTACCCAGCCGCTGCCTGCATTCTTTGCCTTCTCTATTGCTGTCTGCATAGCGTGTGTAGCCACCAGCATTCCCACACCATTATCCCCGTCCACCACGGCCGTTCCCGGTGTTTCATGTACTACTTTTATGTCAGGATGAACATTAAGACGCCCGGCTTCCCATAACTGGTAATGATCTTTCAGACGGATCATTCCGTGTGAGGAAAGGTTCCGCAGTTCAGCCCGCACAAAGGCATCGGCAATAGACCGGGCGTCCTCTGCAGGACACCCCAGTTTTTCAAAAAACAGGGTGACAAAATTCCGGATATACCCGGGAGCATACGCGTTTTCTTTCATGAAAATGTTATTAATTTATTCACTCATTCTATCATTCATTCATTCACTCATTCACTCATTCACTCATTCATTCTCTGTGTATATAAAAGGCATTAGCCTGGGCCTTGGGAGTAACAATGATCTCATTGATATTAACATGGTCGGGACGGTTCAGGACAAAAAGGATTACTTCGGCAATGTCTATGGCATGAAGTGGTTCCATCCCTGCATAGGGTGCCTTTGCCTTTTCTTTATCCCCTTTGAAACGTACCAGGGAGAATTCCGTTTCGGTAAATCCCGGGTTAACAGAGGTTACTTTAACCCCGTAATCCACCAGTTCCAGACGCATGGCTTTGTTGAGGGCATCTACGGCAAATTTTGTAGCGCAGTAAACATTCCCGTTGGCATATACTTCCTTGCCGGCAGTGGAAGAGATATTGATAACATGACCGCTGCGGCGTTCCACCATCCCCGGCAGGATTTTCCGTGATACATAAAGAAGACCTTTCACATTGGTGTCAATCATCTGTTCCCAGTCATCAATATCTCCTTCGTACAGGGAAGAAAGACCGGCTGCCAGACCGGCATTATTAACTAATACGTCGATTTTCTGCCATTCATCGGGCAAGGAATCCAGTGCGGTTTCCACTTCCCGGCGGTGACGGATATCGAAGTTCAGCGTAAAGACTTTTGCGGGCGTGTTTTCTTCCAGTTCTTTTTTCAGATTGTCCAGACGTTCTTTCCGGCGGCCGGTGATAATGAGGTTATAATTATTTTTTGCCAGCAACCGGGCAGTGGCTTCTCCAATACCTGCCGTTGCACCTGTTATTAATGCTGTATTTTTCATGAGTATTCGTTTTGCAGCAAATTTAGAAAAAAATACCTATTTGCTTATCCTCGGAAAAAGTTAAGTGAACAAAATGGTTTTTGTTTATCTTTGTTGCTGTTAACCATTATCCGATTTGTCATGGCACTACCCGAAGTTACCTCTGATACCGCCAGAAGTCTGGGTTTGGAAGATCAGGAATTTAAGATGATCAAAAAAATCCTGGGACGCACGCCGAATTTTACGGAATTAAGTATTTTTTCTGTCATGTGGTCAGAGCATGCTTCCTATAAAAATTCAATCAGGTTATTGAAGACCCTGCCCCGGGAGGGAGAACACACGTTGGTTGGTGCCGGCGAGGAAAATGCGGGACTTGTGGATGTAGGAAACGGACTGGCTTGTGCTTTCAAGATCGAATCCCATAACCATCCCTGTGCCATAGAACCTTACCAGGGGGCTGCCACGGGTGTGGGAGGCATCAACCGTGATATTTTTACCATGGGGGCACGACCCATAGCCCAGTTGAATTCACTGCGTTTCGGTAATATTGAACATGACAGGACGCAATGGCTCATGAAAGGAGTGGTAAAGGGTATAGGCGATTATGGTAACTCTTTCGGAGTGCCTGTGGTTGGTGGTGAGGTTTATTTTAATGACAGCTACAATACCAATCCGTTGGTAAATGCCATGTCGGTAGGAATCATGAAACACGAAGATGTGATCTCGGCCGTGGCAAGTGGAGCCGGTAACCCCGTTTATATCGTCGGTTCATCTACCGGAAAAGACGGGATCCACGGGGCCACCTTTGCCTCGGCAGATATTACCGAAGATTCCGCCAATGATATTCCTTCCATACAGGTGGGAGACCCCTTTATGGAGAAATTATTGCTGGAGGCAAGCCTTGAAGTTCATAAAACCGGTGCCGTGATAGGTATGCAGGACATGGGTGCAGCCGGAATTATTTGTTCCACTTCCGAGATGTCGGCCAAAGGAAACAGCGGCATGCGGATCGATCTGGATAAAGTGCCATTGCGGCAGGAAAATATGGAGGGCTGGGAAATTTTGCTGAGTGAATCTCAGGAGAGAATGTTGGTGGTGATAGAAAAAGGACGGGAAAAGGAAGTGGAAGCCGTATTTGAAAAATGGGATCTGAACTGCGAGATCATTGGTGAGGTTATTGACGAAGACCGTCTTTATTTTTACCGGCATGGTGAGTTGGTGGCTGATGTTCCGGCCTCGGTGCTGGTGCTGGGTGGTGGTGCGCCCCAATATGATCGTGAAAGCCGGGAACCTGCCTATTACAGAGAATATCAGAAATTTAGTCTTGAAGATGTGCCGGAACCTGAAAACCTCAAGGATGTAATGCATGTTTTGATCAGAAATCCGGATATCGCCAGCAAACACTGGGTATATGAACAATATGATACCATGGTCGGGGTACGGAATATGAGTACGAATATGCCTTCGGATGCCGGTCTGGTAGATCTCCGGGGGACACGCAGTGCTCTGGCCCTGACAACGGATTGCAATTCCCGCTATGTGAAGGCAGACCCGGAAACAGGGGCTCAGATAGCCGTTGCCGAAGCGGCCCGCAATATTGTTTGTTCCGGGGGGGAACCTTTGGCTATTACCAACTGCCTGAACTTTGGTAATCCTTATAATCCTGAAGTATATTGGCAGTTCAAAAAGGCTGTAAAAGGGATGGGCGATGCCTGCCGGCGTTTTAACACGCCGGTAACAGGAGGTAATGTGAGTTTTTATAACCAGGCCGCGATTAACGGTACGGTTGAACCGGTATTCCCTACGCCTGTGATCGGGATGCTTGGCGTTCTCAGAGAGAAAAATAATCAGATGACCATTCCTTTTAAAAGCAAAGGAAATATGATTTATCTGGTCGGTAAATCGGTGAATGATATAGCCTCTTCAGAGTACCTGGTACATTATCATGGGATCGAAAAATCACCACCTCCTTATTTTAATATGGACGAGGAACTGAAAATGCAAAAGGTAGTCCGCGATCTGATCCGTTTCAGCCTGGTACGTTCGGCACACGATGTGTCTGAAGGAGGATTGTTTATTGCTTTGCTCGAATCGGGGATGTACCGTGGACTCGGCTTTGATATAACTACAGATGCAGAGATCAGAAAAGATGCTTTCCTTTTTGGCGAAGCGCAGGGGAGAGTGGTCGTTTCTGTATCGGAAACACGTGAAACGGAGTTTATTGACTTTATGGTCAAACAGGATGTGCCTTTCTTCGCACTGGGGCATGTTACCAAAGGAGAAATACGTATTGATGATATCTCTTACGGTTTTATCTATGATATGAAAAAAGAATATGATACCGTGATAGAACAGTATCTCGAAAAAAACAACTGATCCTTCTTCTGGTGGATGATAATACCCGGGTAATCCTTGAAAAAAAAGGCAATCATGTCAAATCGATGTTTGACAGGATCGCCTCATGGTATGATTTTCTGAATCATTTTCTCTCTCTGGGGACAGATCGCCGCTGGCGCAGGAAACTGGTCAGGCATTTAGACCTGCTACCGGAACATCATGTGCTGGATATGGCCACCGGCACCGGTGATCTGGCGATCACCCTTGTGAATAAAAAAGGATGCCGGGTAACCGGTATGGATGTGTCAGAACGAATGATGAAAAAAGGAGAAAAGAAGATCAGAAAAAGAAATATGCAGGAGAATATCCGTTTTGTCAGGGGGGCGGCAGAACAGATCCCTTTTGATACAGAAACCTTTGATGCTGTTACCGTGGCTTTTGGTGTGCGCAATTTCACGCAGTTGGAGCAGGGACTTACAGAAATGCTGAGGGTACTGAAACCCGGAGGACAACTGGCTGTGCTGGAATTTTCAAAGCCTGCCTGGCAGCCGATGAAGGCAATCTACTCTTTTTACCTGTTCCATATCCTTCCCTGGGCAGGCCATATCCTTTCGGGCGACCGGTATGCCTATTCTTACCTGCCTGCTTCTATCAAAACCTTTCCGCAACGGGAATTTTTTCTCGAAATATTACGTAAATGTGGTTATGAGTCTGTTTCGTATTTTACTTATACCGGAGGGATCGTTGCTGTTTACTACGGAAAGAAACCGGCGAAATAATATTTTTATTATTTTGCAGTTTAATAAGATGATTGATTAAACACCTGTCTGGTTGAAAAAAATATTTTTATATATTCTGATCATAACCGGCCTCTCTTTCCAGGGATGGTCCCAGAAACCAAAAATCAGATATTATCAGGAGGTGGATAAAAAATGGGTCCATTTCGGATTTACGATCGGACTGAATACGATGGATTTTATTGTTTTTCGTGCCAATCCCCCACAGAATACCGATAGTCTGTTTGCCAATGTTAACCATCTGTTACCCGGTTTTAACGTGGGCATTGTGACCAATCTGAAGATGGGGAAATATTTTGATCTCAGGTTCCTTCCCGGTCTGAGCTTTGGCCAGCGGAATATATATTATTATACCCCCCGGAGTACCTTATACGCCAAACAGAAAGTTGAGTCTGCATTCCTTGAGTTTCCACTGGTAGTTAAATATAAAGCCAAGCGGATCAATAACTTCAGACCTTATCTGATTGGTGGATTAAATTACCGGATGGATATGGCTTCGCGCCGGAAATATAACCCCGAAAAAGCCAGATATGTCAGATTGCAGCAGTCGGATCTTTATCATGAAGAAGGTTTTGGGATCGATTTCTATTTTCCGTATTTTAAGTTCTCAGCAGAGCTAAAGCTTTCTACGGGTTTTGGAAATATTCTGGTTACCAATCCTTCGGATGAACATCCGGAATATGTGACGGCATTGGAACGCCTGCGCTCACAGATTTGGATATTATCTTTTCACTTTGAATGATCATCTGTCAGACCGGATTTTTCCTGCCTCCTGAACTCAGCACAAATAATGGCAGTGGCGGCAGAAAGATTCAGTGAATTCAGTGTTCTGGCTTCCGGGGGAAAAGAAGGGATAGTTATCCTGTTATTTATCTGTTCTGCCAAGGCGGGAGATATCCCTTTCGATTCATTTCCGAAAATGATCAGACCACCGGATGAAAGATGACTCTCAAAAACAGAAGAGCCCTCAAGAAAAGTGCCATATACGGGTAAGTTCTGATTACGGGCATCCTGTATCAGTTTGAGAAGGTCGGCATAATAAACCCTTATGTGGATTACCGATCCCATGCTTGCCTGAATTACTTTTGGGTTGAATATGTCAACACTCCCTTCCGAGCAGAAAATATCCCTGATGCCAAACCAGTTGGCAATACGTATAATGGTTCCGAGATTGCCGGGATCCTGTATGTTATCTAAGGCAAGAGAAAGTGTACCGGGCAGAAGATGGGCAGGTGAACTATTTTCGGGCAGACGAATGAGGGCAAGTACGTTATGAGGTGTTTTCAGAAAAGAGATCCTTTTAAGTTCCTCATAACTGATCCCGGATATCTGACTCACATTATTCTTTTCCCTGTCACTGAGTTTTTTGATCCATTCTTTCTTGGCAAAAAGATATTCAACTTTCCATTCCGGGGCCCGGATAAAATCCAAAACAACCTTATCTCCCTCGGCCACAAACAAACGATATTGCAAACGGTATTTTTTATTACTGAGGGATCGAATCAATTTTATCTTATTTTTGCTAATCATAATGAGCTTAGTTTATATCCGTTTAAATAAGAATGCATGCATTCAGATATAATTTAATTATTTTTTCTTACAAAACAGGCATTGGAAAGAAAAACTAAAAATAGAAAAATTTTTCCGGTATGGGTGATTGCTGCGATAGCGATTGTCTTTGCCTCCTGTTCCACTACGAAATATGTGCCGGAAGGCCAGTATCTGTTGAAGAAAAACGAAATTGAACTTCATAAGGAAGACAAGGCGGGTAAACTGAGTAAGAGCGATATCAAAAGCTATATACGGCAGCAACCGAACCGTTCCTTTTTGGGGATAAAGGCAGGTTTGCTCCTGTATGATTTATCCAATCCCGATAAAAACAATAAGTGGAATAACTGGTTTCGCAGCAAGGGAGAGCCTCCTGTGATTTTGGATACCCTTGAGGTTGATAAGTCTGTTGATCAGATCAAATCTTTTGTGGATTCGAGGGGATTTTTCAGATCTTTGATCAAAGATACGGTAAAGTATCAGGATAATGCCAGGGCTAGTGTTTATTATCGTATTTGGACACGGAAAGCTTACCGGATCAGGAAAGTAACATACCGGGTTCTGGATTCTGCTATGGCAAAAGTGGTGCTGGGGGATACGCTGAAATCTTTAATTCATCCCGGTGAGGTTTTCAATGTAGATGATCTGGAAAAGGAAAGGGACCGTATTGAGACACTCTGCCGGGATTCCGGTTATTATGCTTTTACGAAGGATTATGTTTCCTTTTTTGTTGATACAACAGTAGGCAATCATCAGACGGATATTACAGTAACCGTCAGCAAAGCGGTTTATCAGGACAAATCTTTGCAAACACGGGTGATACCACACCCCCGGTATAAGATCCGCAATGTTTATTTTTTTGTTGATTTTAATCCGCAGAAAGCCATTGAAAACAGTAAATCCTATTATTCAGGTCTGGATACAGCTTATATGAACGGTTTTTATTTTATTTCAAAAAAAGATTCCAATTACCTTAAGAAAAAAGTTATTCTCCAGGCAAATTATATTTTCCCAAATACAATCTTTAACCTGGAAGATGTTAACCTGACACGAAAACACCTTACGGGGTTGAATGTATATAAATTTGTGAATGTGTATTTTTCCGAGGTACCACAGGCAGATACAGCAAACGGTTTGCGGGTGATAGACTGTCATGTCCAGCTTTCTCCGGTTACGCAACAATCCTATACAGTGGAAGTGGAAGGCACTAACTCATCCGGTAATTTAGGAGGCGCATTAAGTTTCAACTATCAACATCGAAATCTGTTTCATGGAGCTGAAAACTTTAACATAAGGATAAAACAGTCGGTTGAAGCATTGACCCAGGAAGAACGGGGGATAAAACAGATCATCGGTACGGATGTGGAAGCCAATCTGGTATTTGGTAAATTTCTCAGTCCTTTTTTTAACAATGAAGAATTTGTGAAAAAATATGCTCCGAAAACAACCATTACAACGGCATTCAATTATCAGCGCCGGCCGGATTATACGCGAACCATTTTTACTACCCAGCTAATGTATAGCTGGCAGTCGTCCCGTTTTGTGTCGCACCTGGTATCTCCGTTCAGCCTGAATGCTGTGAAATTACCGTATATTAATCCTGAATTTCTGGCGCATTTGGACACCACGACTTATATGGCTTACAGTTACAGGGATGTATTCATTTCATCAATGAGTTACAGCTATATCTTTAATAATATCAATCCTAAAAAGGTTACGGATCATTTTTTTTTCAGGTTTAATATGGAAACGGCCGGCAATTTGTTGTATGCAGGTTATAAATTGGCCAAACAACCCGTGGATACACTTGGCAGTTACAATATTTTCGGGTTACAGTTTGCCCAGTATATCAAAGCTGATATTGATATACGCTACACCAATGTGCTGAACAGGTTCGGGTCGGTTACTTACCGTTTCTTTGCCGGTGCGGGTATTCCTTATTTAAACTCACGGGCTATTCCTTTCGAAAAACAATATTATGCCGGTGGAGCCAATGATATCAGGGCCTGGCATGTTCGTTCACTGGGCCCGGGCTCCTATGTTGAGAAGAATGCAGCCTTCTATAATCAGACAGCCGATATGAAGCTTGAGGGCAATGTTGAATACCGGTTTAAAATGTTCTGGGTCCTTGAAGGGGCATTGTTTCTTGATATGGGAAATATCTGGGCACTCAGTAAACATGACGACCGGCAGGGAGCCCTTTTTAAATTTGATACGTTTATGAATGATATCGCTGTAGGTACCGGTTTCGGGACCCGCTTTGATTTTTCCTTTTTTATTTTCCGGGTGGACCTGGGTATTAAAATGAGGGATCCCGGCATTCATGAAGGCAGCAAATGGATCCTTATGAATGGTCCGCTGAATGTCCGGCGAGATTTTGTGCTTCAGGTAGGTATCGGATATCCTTTCTGATAACCAGGTTGGTCCTTTCCCCCGGTGATCATCAATCTATACGTAGCTTACCTTTAACATGTTGGTTTTTCCACGCAGATTGATCGGGGTGCTTCCCACATGCACGATCACTTCTTCATCATGCAGAAAATCATGTTTTTTCAGAAAAGATATGGATTGTCTGATACCATCTTCAATCTTATTAACCTGTTCCAGATAAAACGGGAAAACCCCATATACAATAGCCAGTTTGTTCAGTATGAATTTGTTATTGGTGAAAGCATAAATGGGTTTATCAGGCCGGTGGCTGGCTATAAACAGGGCAGTGGCTCCTGAATGGGTAAAGGTGACAATGGAAGATGCCTTTGTTTGTTCCGCTACTTTACAGGCATGATAGCATACCGATTCAGGGAGGAATGTAGGGGAAAACTCCACCGGCGGATGTTCTTTCAGGTAATGAAATCCGTGTTTTTCCGTAAAGGAAATGATACTTTGCATGTTTTGCACTACTTCGACAGGGTATTTTCCTACAGAGGTCTCTCCGCTGAGCATCAGACAATCTCCACCATCCAGTACGGCATTGGCTACATCCGTTGCCTCAGCCCTTGTAGGCCTGAAATTTTCTATCATACTTTCCATCATCTGCGTGGCAATGATTACCGGCTTGGCTTTTTCGATACATTTTTGAATGATCTCTTTCTGAATAATGGGAACCTGATTGAAAGATACTTCAACCCCCAAATCTCCCCGGGCTATCATGATCCCTTTGGATAAATCAATGATCTGATCAATTTCCTTAAGAGCTTCCGGCTTCTCGATCTTGGCAATGATCCAGGGGGGATTTTTGCTTCTGTGTTTTTTGATCAGATCATGCAGATCCAAAATATCAGTAGCTTTCCTGACAAAAGAAAGAGCAATCCAGTCCACTTCCTGATCCAGAATGAAACGGGCATCTTCGAGATCCTTTTCCGTGAGACTTGGCAGGGAGATTTTTGTGTCGGGCAAATTAACTCCCTTATGTGAAGAGAGAGGACCTCCATGAATGATCCTGGCTATGACCTTATCTTTTTGATTGGTTTCAGTAACCTCCAGTTTGATTTTTCCGTCATCAATCAGCACCGTGTCACCGGGCTCTACATCTTTTGCAAACTCAGCATAACTCAGGTGTACCTTTTTTTCATCTCCCAAACATTCGGTGTTGGTGATCTCAATGAATTCTCCGTCTTTTAAATAAACAAGGTCTCCTTTAATATTGCCTATACGAAGCTTGGGTCCCTGCAGATCGGCCAGAATGCCGACAGGTAGATTTAACTCTTTCCGGAGTTTCTTGATGGTTTCAATGGATTTGAGTTTTTGTTCATATGTTCCGTGTGAAAAATTTAATCTGAACATATTAACCCCTTCCAATATCATTTTTTTCATGATCTCCGGGTTTTCACTGGCAGGTCCCAGTGTTGCAATGATCTTTGTTTTTTTGAGCAGGTGTCTGTATTTCATTATAATAAGAGTTTTATTTTGGGCATTTTTCAATCAGCTAAAGATAAGGATTAAAATATTATGTCGGGGGAATAAGGGAAAAAACCAGATAATGTCCCTGTAACCTTCTCTATTTGGATAAATAATTGTTTTTTCCCAATTTTCGGCCTTAAAAATTTACGAGGTATGCAGACAGATCAGAGGGACAGTTTTGGCAGTCGTTTCGGTGTCATTGCGGCAGCAGCGGGCTCTGCTATCGGTTTGGGAAATATATGGAGGTTCCCTTATGTGTTGGGAGAGAACGGAGGAGGCATCTTCTTGCTTATCTATCTGATATTGGTGGCTATGGTAGGGATTCCTGTGATGTTATCCGAATTTACTATCGGACGTAGTGCCCGTCGCAATCCGTACGGATCTTTTCGTAAACTGGCTCCGGGGAAACCATGGTATTTGGTAGGGCTGGTAGGAATTGCTGCAGCTTTTATGATTCTGGCTTTTTATACTGTTGTGGCCGGGTGGACACTGGAATATCTGTATCAGGCTATTGCCAATGGTTTTTCAGGCAAATCTTCTACAGATATTAATCAGATGTTCGATACCTTCAGGGCAGGGACGTTCAGACCGATATTATGGTTTCTGATCTTTATGTTAATGACCTCCTGGATTGTAATATCCGGCATACGAAAAGGGATTGAGAAATATACCAAAGTGTTGATGCCTTTTCTTTTTATTCTGATCCTGATCCTCGATATTCGTGCTATCACCCTGCCGGGTGCCGGCGAAGGTCTGAAATTCCTTTTTAAACCTGATATCTCAAAGATATCTGCCGAAACAATATTGGAGGCCCTGGGACAGGGTTTCTTTTCTCTGAGCATAGGAATGGGGACACTGATTACGTATGGCTCCTATATTGGGAACAGGGAAAGACTGGGTAATACAGCACTCAATGTTACCCTGGCTGATACCCTTATTGCCATATTGGCCGGAGTAGCGATTTTCCCGGCTGTGTTTGCTTTTCATATTCCTCCGGGAGAAGGTACGGGACTGGTATTTAAAACGTTGCCTCTTATCTTTCAGGAAATGACAGGCGGGTACGTTTTTGCCATTCTTTTCTTTTTGTTATTGTCCATTGCTGCACTTACTTCAACTATTTCCGTACTGGAAGTGATCGTTGCCTTTTTCTCCGAGGAACTGAATATCTCAAGAAAGGCTGCTACCATTCTGGCATCACTGACCGTTGGCCTGCTGGGTGTTTTGGCGGCCGGATCCTGGGGATGGTTCTCACAGTTTCATATACTGAAACAGAGTGTCTTTGGAATTCTTGATTTTACTACGGCAAATATCCTTTTACCTCTCGGCGGGTTCTTTATTGTAATTTTCGTAGGGTGGTTTATGGGTACCCAAAAAGTGCAGATGGAACTAAGTAATGGGGGAAGCCTTAAAGCAGGATACCTGCCGGTATTTGTTTTTCTGGTACGGTATGTTGCGCCGCTTGCCATTGCTTTGGTTTTTATGAATGGACTGGGATGGATATAAGGGGCCCTGGCAGGTAAGGTTTTTGTGCTATATTATAATAAGGTATAAAATAAAATCTCCATATCCGTTTTGAAAGATCTTTTCCGGTTTACTAAAGGAGAAAGGATAGCATCGTTTATTTTGCTGATCCTGACGGTATTGTTGCTTGTTGTGTTGTTTATCGTACGACATGACAGGGTGGCCGGTTCCAATGAATTCAGCAGGTTTGATTCATTAATACAATTTATAATGCCTGAAGAAAGGGAAATGACTCCTGATACGGCGGCGATAAAAACAGGATTCCAGCCTCGGCCTGTGAATAAAACGCTCCGTCTTTCCAGCCATGATCCCAATGCAATGACTGTAAATGACTGGGAGCAGTTGGGCCTTAATAAACATGTGATCCTGACCATTATACATTACCGGGCTGCCGGAGGAAAGTTCAGAAAAAAGGAGGACCTGAAAAAGATTTACGGTCTTGATGATTCTTCTTATCAACACATTGTGCCTTATCTGATATTGCCTGTGCCGGCGAAACAACAGGAGGAGTCCGGAACGAGGGTTAGAGATACCAATACAACTGAGAATAAGAAAGAATTTGTTGTATCCCCCGCACAGAAACTTGAGATCAACCAGGCTGACTCTGCTGATTTTGTCAGGTTCAGGGGCATTACACCGGTACTGGCACGCAGGATCATCCGGTACAGGGCTTTGTTGGGTGGATTTGCCGGTAAAAAGCAATTGCTGGAAGTGTATGGATTGAATGAACCTATCTACCGGATGATGGAGAATCGAATTACGGTCGATTCTGCCAGGATCAGAAAAATAAATATTAATCGATGCTCGGAAAAGAAACTGGCAAAGCATCCCTATCTTACAGGGTATGAAGCAAAGGCAATTATTTTTTATCGTACGGAACGTCGGCAGATCGATTCATTGCCTGTGCTGGTAAAGGAGAAAATCCTGCCCGAACAGGTTTTTCGAAAGATCAGGCCGTATTTGGAGATCAATGAAAAAAAATAACGTGTGTCCTGAAAAAATTAACAGGGGGGATACTCCATTTTATTATAT
>WFSC01000297.1 GCA_015486185.1 Bacteroidales bacterium
CGGATGGCAGGAAAGAGATACCATTTTATATTCTTGTCTGATATTGTTTCCATGATATTATTTCATTATATGTTTAAATATCTATTTATCTTCCGACCTCAGCCCGTTAAAGTTGCAAAATATTTTTTATCAAATGGTTTTTTCGCCTTTTTCTCCGGTATTGATTTTGAATGATATAAACGATTATGAATACACGATCATGCTCCTGTAACAGGAGCATGATCCGGAAAAACTCCGGAGATAATTCATAAATCGATCAGATGAGGAATACCCGGCTGCGTTCGGCATACCGCTGCGGGCAGACCGGGCATGAGCCGGTGACATCGCATCCGGTATTTCAATCGCAATATGATCATCCGCCAGACACAACACCTTTTCTTCCTCCGGCACCAAAACAAATATAGCCTGAAACAATGCCAGCCCGACCAGCATAAAAGCGATGATATTTCTGAATACCTTAATCTTCATGTATGTGTTCCGTTACCGTGCGAATCACCTCGCGGATATGTTCGTCTTTCAGAGAATAATAAACCATTTTCCCCTGTTTCCTTTTTTTCACAACATTCAAGTTCCTCAGATAACGCAGCTGATGTGATATCGCTGAAACGGACACCCCGGCTACAGCCGTTATATCACAGACACAAAGCTCTTCTATCGCCAAAGCCAGGATGATCTTCAGGCGTGTGGGATCTGAAAAGGCCTGGAAGAACCCCGCCATCTCCACCACACGTTCCTCTTCCGGCAGGTTTTTTTCCACCTTTTCCACCCTATCTTTGTCAATGGCTGTTATGCCGCATATATCTTCCGAGTTCATCAGAAATTCATTTGAATGATTGCGCAAATATAGTTATTATTTTTAAATCTGCAAAAAAAATGAATCCGGCTTACGTATCTGGTTTTTCCGGTTACGATAACAATACCTTATTATTCTCTATAATAATGGCATTTAAAACAAAAATCCCCGGGATTCCCGGGGGTCTTGTTTCGGATCAAAAATCGGTATAATCCCACTTACCGCGGTAGGCCCTGCCTACCATATTGTTGGCAAATTCATCTTCAAACCTCTCTTCAACAGGGTCCCAGATCAGGGGCCGCTGCAATTCGTAAGCAATATTGATGCCATTGCATACCGAAGCTGTCCGTTGGCCGATCTCCACATCGGACACCGGTTTTGAGCGGGCCTTAATGGAATCGATCCAGTTCTGGTAATGGTTATCACTATGATAGAGGTGTTTATCCGTGTCTTTTATCCTCATATCTGCCAGGTTTTCGGGAACCGTACGCAAAAATTCGCGGCTAACTTCCACTTTCCCTTCGGTACCGATAAACTGAACGGCATTGTGGACACCCCATTCCTTATGATTAACGATCACCCCGTTGGCGTATTTGTAATAAAGACCTGTTTTTGCCGGGTGATCCGGAGGATAGAAGGCCACAGGGCCGGAGTCATCCATTCCCATAGCCCATTGGGCAATATCGAACATATGGGCACCCCAGTCCGTGATATAGCCGCCGCCAAAATGGCGGTATCCGCGCCACCAGGCCCAGCGATTGTCCCCGACGGGAGGAGCAAAAATGGTATTGTATCCCTGATACAGGGACGGACCAACCCACTCGTTCCAGTCGAGGGTTGCCGGCACCGGCTCGGTGGGAAGGTCACAATGTTTCACAGGCTCTCCCACACTTACATTGATCTCTTTCACATTACCGATATAACCATTGATGACCAGCTCGCAGGCATGCCGGAAATCACGCCATGAACGTTGCATATTACCTGTCTGGAAAACACGGTCGTACTTCCTGACCGCATTCACCATGGCCCTTCCTTCAGCAATGGTAAGGGCCAGAGGTTTTTCACAATAAATATCCTTCCCGGCTTTGGCGGCATCCACAGCCATCTGGGCATGCCAGTGGTCGGGGGCAGCAATAACCACGGCATCGATGTCAGGCCTCTCCAGAAGTTCACGGTAATAATGATAACCTTTCACTTTTTGCCTGACCTTTTTTTGCGCATTGTTTTCTTTCGCAGCCTTAACAAAACGATCCAGTTTGGCCCCAAAGACATCGCTGGCAGCCACGACCACCGTCTCTTTGCATTTTCCAATATTATTCAGGAGTGTGTAACTTTGTTTCCCTAAACCAATATAGCCAAGGTTGATGCGGTCGTTGGGAGCCACATAGCCGGGACCGCCCAGCACATGCCTTGGGACAATGGTAAAAGCCGCCGTACCGGCAGCGGCCTGTGCAATAAATTTTCTTCTTTTCATGACAGTCGGGTATTGGTGAATAAAACAAAAATTTAAAACGAAATATCCTCTTTTAATCATACTAAAAATTCCGTTTCCCGCAAATGCTTCTTATCTGCGAATCAACCTCATCTTTTTTCTTCAGTTTATCTGCAGTGCTTATTTATGCATGGTAACGACTTCTACCAAT
This sequence comes from Bacteroidales bacterium, assembly GCA_015486185.1. Classification (GTDB taxonomy): domain Bacteria; phylum Bacteroidota; class Bacteroidia; order Bacteroidales; family VadinHA17; genus DRPN01. The sequence continues at coordinate 2,437 of WFSC01000297.1, forward strand.
CGTTTGAC
>WFSC01000298.1 GCA_015486185.1 Bacteroidales bacterium
CGCTGGCATCCAGTTTCTCCGGCATATCACTAAAATGCAGGATATGCATCAGCATAGAGGCTACCTGTTCTTTTGAAGCATCTCCCTTACCGGTAATGGCCATTTTTATTTTTCTCGGGGCATACTCGAAAACGGGCATGTCGCGATGCAGCCCTGCTGCAATGGCTGCCCCCTGCGCCCTGCCCAGCTTTAACATCGACTGAACATTCTTTCCGTAAAAAGGAGCTTCAATAGCCAGTTCGTCAGGGTGATAGGAGTCAATCAGTGAAAGCACCCTGTCAAAGATGCGCTTGAGCTTGAGGAAGTGCGAAGAATCCTTGCGCAGGTCTATTACGCCGAGAGCAACAACGGACATCCGGTTATCCTTTATCTCCAGGATGCCATATCCTGTGAAAGTGGTGCCCGGGTCAACCCCGAGAATTATTTTTTCACTGACTGTCATCAATGTACCTGTTACAAGGCTCCGATTTCTGCCCTGACACCTTTCCATACAGGCATGATCGTAACTTTTTTGCCCGGTTCCGGATTGGGGAACTTGCCTGTTTCGATGTATTCAACAGCATCGTGCAGACGAGGTTCTCTCCGGTCGGAAAAAGCGTATTGCAATCCGTCTGGTGCATAATCGTTTGCCGGGAGTCCGTTATAATAATCACCTTGTCCGGATGCATTGACAAGTCTGAAACTTACCGGGACAAAGACATAGTCGGCGTAGGTCCATGAATGCATGCCCACGGGTTTGCCATAGGTGCTGTCTCCTACCATTGATACGGTCATGTAAGGTTTGAGACCGTTAATGACGGCCTCACTGGCTGAAGCACTCCCTCTGCTGGTGATGAACAGAACCCGGTTCAGGGAAAGGGCATAAGGATCGTTGGTGAAGGTCAGATCAACATCCTGGGCAGTACGTTTATCATTATGCTTCAGGCTGATGAACTTATCCCCGTTATGGCCTGTGCCTGCGATCAGACTGGCCAGCTTGATGGCAACATCCATGCTGCCTCCCCCATTGTACCGGAGATCGACGATCAGATCATTGACCCCTGCCGACTGGAAAAAATGAAAGGCTGAATCCAGTTCGGCATTAGCCGTTTGTACGAAAGTCTGAAAGACCAGATGTCCTACAATATCACTGCCGACATGTAATGTATCACTGACCAGGACAGCATTGATTTTGATCGTGTCTTTGGCAACCGTGTAAGATACTGTTGTGCTGTCAGGTTTCAGAAAAGTGAGTTTTTTAGTAATACCTGCCTGGTTATCACCCATCAGGGGTCTTATATCTTCAAAAGGTGAGATCGTATGATCGTCTATGGCCGTGATCTGCCAGCCTCTGGTGACCCCGTCAGGATAAAGGGGAGAATCCCTGAAAACAAAAGTTATATAAATATGTCCGTTTTCATCATACGAGTATCCATATCCGAATCCCAGGTATTCACCGGCCTGGAAATAGCTTTCAAAAACAGACTTGTCCGCTACAAAACTCCATTTATCCAATGGTTTGTAACGAAGCGCTTCCAGGAGGTCCTGTGGACCTTTGTAATCCTTCACATTTACATCCGGCATCTTATCATACCACAGATACCAGTCTTTCATGATATTGTATAATTCATCCCTTGCTTTTTCTTCCACAGTAGGTTCGGGAGGGATCGGTTCTTCTTTTTTACAGGAAGTAATAGAAAAAGATACTGCAAAAAGGATCAGAAAAATATATAAAGCCGGTTTCTTGAGATTGTATTTCATTGTATTTGAATTTTTTTAGTACCAGATGATTTATTAAACGAATAATTTTGAAAAATGATACCTGTTGTGATCAAAAAAAGTCCCATTAATGTGGTAGGAAATATTTTTTCTCCCACAAGATAATGAATAAATAGGAGGGACAAAAAAGGTGCCAGATATACGAGGTTGCTGATCATTGCTGTTGTCCTGGAGAGCTGAAGTGCCTTCAGCCAAAAGAAAAATGTAAAGCCCATCTCGAAGAAGCCGGCATATATCCCGGCAGCGATAGCTTCTGTGGGGGGAAACACCGGTTTACCGGTCAGAATAACGAAAAGGACAATATAAATAAAGGCAAACAGGAAATTGGTAAATAGTTTGATCTCTTCCTTCCGGGGGTCCTTCATATGGAAGATCCAGAAAAAGGCCCATATTATTGAACTGCCGGCAGCCAGCAGGACACCGGTAACATCTGTATGGCCGAAACCGGACAAGTCTCCCTGGGAAGAAACAAAAATGATCCCGGTAAAACTTATCAGCAGGGCGACATAGCTTTTTAACCGGACAGGTTGTCTGAGGATCCATCCGGAGAGAAAAACCAGAACGATCGGCCAGATCATATTCAGGGGTTGTGCTACCTGTCCGGGTAACCGGGAATAGGCTTCGAACAGGATCAGATAATATCCGAAAGGCATAAGCAGTCCCAGTGCCGCTGATCTGAGAATATATTTTTTGCTTTGTGCCAATACCATATGACCCTCTTTTTTATACAGAATCAAACCCAGAAAAACGAGGAGGGATATGCCATTGGCCCATAACAGGAGGGTAGGAGGACCGGTGGAACGGAGTCCCAATTTAAAGGCAGAGGCTATGGTTGCCCAGAAGAATATGGCAGCGCCGGCATATAGATAGGCTTTTTTCTGTGTTTTTTCCATCCCGGTGGGTTCTCCGGAAAAGTTAAGAAAGAATGTCAAAACGGGTATAGGGAACCAGTACCTCCGGTATTCTGATCCCTTCAGGTGTCTGGAAGTTTTCCATCAGGGCGGCAATGATCCTGGGCAGAGCCAGTGCGCTGCCGTTTAGTGTGTGAGCAAGTTGTGTTTTTTTGCTTCCCGGTTCACGGAAACGTAGCTTGAGGCGGTTGGCCTGAAAAGCTTCAAAGTTGGAAACGGAACTGACTTCCAGCCATTTTTTTTGTGCAGCGGCAAAAACCTCAAAGTCATAAGTAAGAGCGGAAGTGAAGGAAAGATCTCCTCCGCATAATCGCATGATGCGGTAAGGAAGTCCCAGTTTTTGAACCAGTTGTTCCACATGGTTAACCATCTCTTCCAGGGTGTCATAAGAACGTTCGGGATGCTGTATCTGTACGATCTCCACCTTATCAAATTGATGTACCCGGTTGAGCCCTCTCACATCCTTGCCGTATGATCCGGCCTCTCGCCTGAAACAAGGCGTATAGGCAGTATTCTTTACAGGCAACTCACCGGCATTTAGGATAACATCACGATAGATGTTGGTCACGGGCACTTCGGCGGTGGGGATAAGATAATACGGGTCCGTTGCCAATTGATACATCTGAACTTCTTTATCCGGCAACTGTCCTGTTCCGTAAGCAGAGGCTTCATTTACCATAAGTGGGGGCAATACTTCCCGGTATCCTGCTTTTTCAGCTTCATCAAGGAAAAAGCTGATCAGAGCCCTTACCAGCTTAGCTCCCTTTCCGGTAAAAACAGGAAAGCCTGCACCCGTAAGTTTATTCCCCATCTCAAAATCTATCAACCGGTATTTTTCTGCCAGCTCCCAGTGAGGCAGGGCCTCTTTGCCCAGATCGGGGATATTTCCTCCGGAACGTACCTTCACATTATCACTGTCCCCTTTTCCCGGAGGGACCGATGGATGAGGAATATTGGGTATGCGTAGAAGCAACTTATTCAGGTCATCTTCCGTATGGCGTAATGACTGATTAAGTTGTTTGATTTCATCTTTTAATAAAGACACCTGCTCTTTGGCGTGGTTGGCTTCCTGTGTTTTTCCCTGTTTGAATAAAGAACCGATATCTTTGGATCTTTGATTCAGTTCTGCCTGCTTGTGGTCGGTCTGTGTTTGTATCTCCCGGCGTTTTTTATCCGTGGCGAGTACCTGGTCGATCAGGTTAGCCGCATCAAAGTTTTTTACCTGTAATCTGCGGATGATCTCCTCAGGATTTTCACGGATCTGTTTTAGGGTAAGCATGGCAGAAAAGTTTTATTACAGTACAAAATAAAAAAACTCCCGGAACATATACTATTATTCAGCAACATTCCGGGAGAAAAAAAATAAAAAAAAACTACTTATTTGTATCTTCTGTCGGAATAACAGATACGTATGAACGGTTGTTTTTTCTTTTTCTGAATTCTACTGTACCGTCTTTGAGGGCAAACAGCGTATGGTCATTGCCCATGCCAACGTTCAGTCCCGGATGATGGCGTGTTCCTCTTTGCCTTACAATAATATTTCCGGCTTTGGCTGATTGTCCGCCGAAGAGTTTAACACCCAGTCGTTTACTTTCTGATTCGCGACCGTTTCTTGAACTACCTGCTCCTTTTTTATGTGCCATTGCAGTATATTTTTATAATGTTTATTTTTCTTCTTTCTTACTCCCGGTATCTTTTTTAACGACAGTCTTTTTTGTTCCGGTTTTAGCGGCTGTTGCTTTGGGTTTGGCAGCAGCTTTGGTTTTTGTGCTTTTCGTTGAAGTGGCCGTTGTTTTTTTTGCGGCTGAAGCTTTGGGTTTGGTTGTCTTTGCAGTGCTCCCGGCTTCTCCGGTTTTAGCTTTTGCAGTCGTTTTTTTAGCAGCCGGTTTGGTGGTTTCTTTTGTTTTACTGGCGGTTTTCTTAGTTGTAGAAGCCGGTTTTGCTGTAGCAGTTTCTTTCTTTTCGGTTTCTTTCTTTGTGGCTTTGCCTTTTTCTATGGTATCAATATGGATCTCCGTAAAAGCCTGACGATGTCCGTTGAGTACCTGGTATCCTTTTCTGCGTTTCTTTTTGAAAACCAAAATTTTATCTCCTTTTACGTGGGCAAGGACCGTAGCTTTAACCTGATATCCTTCCACAACAGGGGTTCCGACCAGGGCTGTGCCTTTGTCTTCAACCAGCAGCACCTTTTCCAGAACGATCTTTTGACCTTCTTTTTCCTCCAGGCGATGAACAAAAATATTCTGATCTTTCTGTACTTTAAATTGTTGCCCGGCAACCTCAACTATCGCAAACATAATTTCCGCTTTAATATATGTAACTTATTTTGGGACTGCAAAAATATAAAATTTCGGATAGATTCAAATATTTTCGCTGAAATTATTTAAGAAAATGCCTGCAGGGCCCTTTTCATTACATGTTTATCTTATTTGGTTAATTTGACAAAGAAATAAACTTCATTTTAATGAAATCATTATATTTGTACTTCATGTGAAGGGTATATCCCTTATTATATATATTAAGGTATGGCAAAAATTAAGCTGAATGTATTGGGAATATCATACAGCCAGACACAGTCGGGAGCTTATGCATTGGTCCTGACCGAGGAAAATGGTGAAAGAAGGATCCCTATTATCATCGGGGGATTCGAAGCGCAGGCTATAGCGATACAACTGGAAGGATTGCAGCCGCCGAGGCCGTTGACGCACGATCTTTTCCATAATTTTGCAAAGGCTTTTCATATTGATATCAAGGAGGTAGAGATCTATAAACTGGAAGAAGGAGTATTTTACAGTAAACTTGTTTGCAGCGACGGGAAAAAGGAGGTCATTGTGGATGCCCGTACATCCGACGCCATAGCACTGGCTCTTCGCTTCAAATGTCCGATCTATACAACAGAAGAAATACTGGCTCAGGCGGGAATAGTGTTGGATATACAGCATGCTGATGAAGATGAAATTGAACTGGGCGTTGAGGAGAATGCAGCAAAACAGTCTGAAACAGATCAGTTTAAGGAAATGACCATACGTGAGCTGAAAGATATGCTTGATCAGGCCGTACGATCTGAAAACTACGAAAAAGCTTCGCTGATAAGAGATGAGATCAAAAGGCGTGAACAACAAAATCAGTAAACGTATGTCCTGTAAATACTTTGTTCCCGGTGATCATAAGCGGATAAAAAAATATTTGAAATCATTGTTATTGCTTATCCTGTTGGCATTGATTTCTGTTTCCTTTCCCTATGAAGGAACAGCACAACAGGATACGGTCCGGGATACAGCGCTTAAACAAGCCACGCAGGTAGTGCCGGCAGGGACTACTGCGGCAAAGCAGACCGGAAGCGGCCTGATCTCATCCGGTTCTTCACAGGTCATATCCAAAGATATGGGAGGCGGTTTTACACTGATCTCATTCCTGCGTGGTATGCTGGGTATGGCTGTGCTGATCCTGATCACCTGGCTTTTCAGCTCCAATAAAAAGGCTATTTCATGGAAGGTTGTATTTACAGGATTGATCATACAAATACTATTGGCTGTTAGTATTTTGTATATCCCGGCAGTACGTATAGTTTTTGAATATACGGGAAAGGTTTTTGTAAAGATACTGGATTTTACGAACGAAGGAAGCACTTTCCTGTTCGGCAGCCTGATGGATACCGCCCGTTTCGGGTCTATTTTCGCTTTTCAGATATTGCCTACGATCATATTTTTTTCGGCCCTGACCTCCTTGTTGTTTTATTGGGGTATTATACAGATCATTGTGTACGGACTGGCATGGATGATGACCAAGGCTCTGAAGCTTTCCGGTGCTGAAAGTCTTTCTGTGGCTGGAAATATTTTTCTGGGACAGACGGAGTCGCCGCTGATGATCAAGGAATATATTCCCCTGATGAATAAGTCGGAGATTCTGTTGGTAATGATAGGAGGTATGGCGACCCTGGCAGGAGGCGTACTGGCGGCATATATTGGTTTTCTGGGAGGGAGTGATCCGGTACAGCGCCTTATATTTGCGAAACATCTGCTTGCTGCTTCCGTTATGGCAGCACCCGGTGCTGTGGTAGTATCCAAAATATTGGTGCCGCAAACCGAGGAGATCAACTCAAATATTGAAATAACCAAGGAAAAGGTGGGGAACAATGTGCTGGATGCCATCTCAAATGGTACGATACAGGGTTTGAAACTGGCAGCTAATGTAGCGGCAATGCTATTGGTTTTTCTGGCTTTTATTGCTTTTATAAACTATATTTTATTGAAACTGGGACAATGGACCGACCTGAACGGGATCATAGACCATATATCCCATCACCGGTATCATGTATTGTCTCTTCAGTTTATCCTTGGGTATTTACTGGCTCCCTTTATGTGGTTGATCGGCGTTGCCAAACAGGATATTGCCCTGGTGGGGCAGTTGCTTGGTGAGAAGATCATCATGACCGAGTTCGTCGGGTATATCAGCCTGGCAAAAATGAAGGCAGATGCTGTTTTTAGCGATCCCAAGTCAATAATTATGGCTACCTATATGCTCTGCGGTTTTGCCAATTTTGCTTCTATTGGCATCCAGATAGGAGGGATCGGCTCCCTGGCGCCGAATAAAAGATCTCTGCTGGCCCGTTATGGTATGAAGGCCTTGCTGGGGGGGACGGTGGCATCCCTCTTATCAGCTACCATTATCGGAATGATCTTGGGTTAGCAGAAGAATGGTTTATAATAATAAGCTTCCCTATGAAACAAAAAAAAATTGTTGTACTGGGTGCCGGTTTGGTTGGCAGTGCCATCGCCATGGATTTGTCTGCAACACATGACGTGACTTCAGTGGATATTAACGAAAAAGCCTTACTGGAGCTTAGGAAGAATCCCGGCATTCACACCATAACAGCAGATCTGTCGGTACTCGGGTCGATAGAAAAAATTGTCAGGGACTATGACCTGGTCATAGGGACTGTACCCGGTTATATGGGGTTCGGAACCGTACAGCGGGTGATAAGTGCCGGAAAAGATATGGTGGATATTTCCTTTTTTCCACAGGATCCTTTTCAATTGGATGAAGAAGCAAAAAAACATCATGTCTCCGTTGTAATTGATGGCGGTGTTGCCCCGGGCATGAGTAATATTTTTTTGGGATACTATGCATCACGCATGAAAGTTGAAAAGTTTGTCTGTTATGTAGGCGGGCTTCCGGTGGTGCGGCAATGGCCTTTTGAGTATAAAGCAGTGTTCTCCCCTGTTGATGTGATTGAGGAATATGTCAGACCTGCCCGGTATGTTGAAAATGGCAAACTGATAGTAAAACCGGCGCTGTCAGATACCGAACTTATCGATTTTGATGAAATAGGTACCCTCGAAGCCTGGAATTCGGATGGCCTGCGTACATTATTACACACCATGGACGTGCCTGATATGATTGAAAAAACATTGCGTTATCCGGGTACGGTGGAGTATCTTAAGGTTTTACGGGAGAGCGGTTTTTTTTCTTATGAAGAAATAGAGGTAAATGGTAAGAAGGTTCGCCCGGTAGATGTAACAGCCCGCCTCCTGTTCCCAAGATGGAAACTAAAGCCCGGAGAGGAGGATTTTACCATAATGCGGGTGGAAATATCCGGCGTTAAGGAAAAACAAAAAAGAACTTTTATTTATAATATGCTGGATAGGTACGATAAAGAAAAGAAAATGATCTCCATGGCCCGGACCACAGGATTTACCTGTACGGCATTGGCTAACCTAATGCTGGAAGGGAAAATTGAGGGCCCCGGCATTATCCCGCCGGAAATGGTTGCCAAAAAGGAAGAAAATTTTATTTTTATCCTTCGTTATTTACAGGAAAGAGGAATTGATTATGTGTTGGAAAATCAATAAACTATGACAATGAAACGAACAGGTCTCGTATTATTTTTGGGAATGATCTTTCTAAGTCAGGCTGTGACGGGGAAGGAATACAAGCTTATTTCTCCCGACCGTCAGATGATTATGATGGTCAGTGTTAATGACCAGTTGACCTTTGTCATTACCCGGAATGGAAAACCGGTTATTTCTTCCGGTGCCTTTTCCATGACCGTTGATGGCGTGAAAGTCCCCGTAGCCAAACCCAGGATCAGAAAAGTGATCCATTCTCAGGCTGATGAAATGCTTCATCCGGTAGTTCCTGTTAAGAACAGGGCAATACGGAATCATTACAATGAAATGGTCATGAAATTCGGAGGGGGCTATGATCTGATCTTTCGAATGTATAATGATGGGGCTGCCTATCGTTTTGTGATGCATCAGCCCGGAACCGTCACTGTGAATAATGAGGTCGATCATTTTGTTTTTCCGGAGGGTACCCGTTCCTTTTTCCCCCGTGAGGAAAGTTTCTTTTCACACAATGAAAGAAGTTATATCCATTTGGATATTAAGGATATTCAGCCCGGAGATCTGGCCAGCCTTCCCGCATTGTTCGAAATACCTGACGGCCCTGATGTTTTGCTTACCGAATCTGACCTGAATGATTATCCGGGTATGTGGATCACTGGTACCGGCAAAAATGAAATAGCTGCTACTTTTCCGAAATATCCGGCTAAAACTGTCCAGATTAAAGACAGAAATGTAAAGCCGGTCGAACGGGAGAATTATCTTGCGAAGGTCCTGGGTGAGCGGGCCTTCCCCTGGCGTGTGATGATCATTGCACCCCAGGCGAAAGATCTGCTTGATAATGAAATGGTATTTAAGCTCGCCGCTCCCCTTAAAATAAAAGATCCTTCCTGGATCAAACCCGGCCTGGTGGCCTGGGACTGGTGGAATGCCCTGAATGTGTATGGTGTGGATTTTAAGTCGGGGATAAATACCGATACCTATAAATATTATATAGATTTCGCTTCCGAACATGGGATTCCTTATATTATTATGGATGAAGGCTGGTACAAATTAGGGAACCTCCTGGATGTCAATCCGGATATAGATATGAAAGCCTTGTTGCGTTACGGGAAAGAAAAAAATGTCGGGATAATTTTATGGGTGGTATGGAAAACACTGGATGATCAGATGGAGCAGGCGCTTGATCAGTTTGAAAAATGGGGGATAAAAGGGATCAAGGTTGATTTCATGCAGCGGGACGATCAATGGATGGTCGATTTTTACAGACGGGTGGCACGGGAGGCAGCCAAACGTCACCTGTTGGTGGACTTTCACGGAGCATATAAGCCCTGTGGCCTGCGAAGAGAATATCCCAATGTGATCAGCCGTGAAGGGGTCAAAGGATTAGAGTGGAATAAATGGAGCAAGGAAATTACGCCGGCTCATAATGTAACCATTCCTTTTATCCGGATGACAGCAGGTCCTATGGATTATACGCCCGGAGCCATGGTAAATGCACATGAGAAAAACTTTCTGGTGTCTTTTGAACGGCCCATGAGTATGACAACCCGTGTCCAGCAACTGGCTATGTATGTTGTTTATGAAAGCCCGTTGCAAATGCTGGCAGATAACCCGTCTAATTACCTGCATAACCCGGAGTGTCTTGATCTTATCTCACATATGCCGGTTACCTGGGATGAAACACATGGTCTCGCAGGAGAACCGGGAAAATTTGTAGTGATTGCACGCAGGAAAAATGATACCTGGTATATCGGCGCCATGAATGGCCCGGAAGCCCGGAGCGTTGAGGTGGGTCTTTCTTTTCTGCCAAAAGGGGAGTATGAGGCTGTCATTTTTAAGGATGGTATGAATGCAGACAGATATGCCCAGGATTATAAGAAAACGAAAGAGATCGTGAACAGTGACCACAAACTTATCATCAAAATGGCTGTCGGAGGTGGATGGGTTGGCATACTGAAAAAGAAGTAAATTTTATTCAATATCATAATGAAAAGAAATAGGATGAAAACAGGAATATTTATCCTGTTATTGCTATTAACAGGCAGGCTGTGGGCCCAGGCACCGGATCCCAGGGTCCGGCTGGCAGAAGATTTTTTAAATCAATTGGTATCCGGAAATTATGATATGGCTGTACAGCAATTTGACTCGGTCCTGACGGCCCGTCTTCCGGTGCCGACATTGCAGGTGATCTGGGAGGCCTTACAAAAGCAGGTGGGAAAGTGGGAAAAATATGAAAGTTATAGTACGGAAACACATCCTCCTTATTTTACTGTTTTTCTTACCTGCCGGTTTGAGAAGGCATTGCTTGACCTGAAGCTTGTATATACCAATGACCGGAAAATAGCAGGGTTGTTTTTCCTGCCTGCCCGGCATTTTGCCTGGCATCTTCCGCCTTATGCGGATACCCTTGCATTTCATAGTGAACCGGTGGACATTAAAACAGACAGTCTTGTTCTTCATGGAGAACTGACTACACCGGCCAACAAACAGATCTATCCGGTAGTGGTTCTGGTGCATGGTTCGGGACCCAATGATCTGGATGAGACCATTGGACCCAACAAGGTATTCCGGGACCTTGCCTATGGCTTGTCATCCCATGGCATAGCTGTATTGCGTTATAATAAACGCACGTATTCCTATGGCCGGGAAATGGATCCGGATCATATTACCGTATGGGATGAAACCATTAATGATGCTATATCCGCGGTAAAACTTGCTGAGAAGATTCCGGGGGCTTCAGGTGTTTTTTTACTGGGTCATTCGCTGGGTGCTTACCTGGCTCCCCGCATCGCAGCGAAGCTACCGGATCTTGCCGGGATGATCCTGCTGGCGGGAAATACGCGCCCCCTGGAAGATCTACTCCTTGAACAAATGACATATATCTTGTCGCTGGACGGATTGTCGGCAGAAGACAGTACCCGGCTTCAATCCTTAAAAGAAGAAATTAACAGGGTGAAAAGCAAGTCCCTGAAACCGGACACCCCCCGTTCCTGGTTGCCGTTGCAGTTGAATGCCTCCTATTGGCTCGACCTGCGGAAATATGACCCTGTAAAAACAGCAGATACACTGAATAAACCCATGCTCATCCTTCAGGGAGGCCGGGACTATCAGGTAACCATGAAAGATTTTGAAGGATGGAAAAAAGGATTGGATGACCGGGCAAACGTTACGTACAAAGTTTATCCTGACCTGAACCATTTGTTTATGGAAGGGCAGGGAAAAAGCAAGCCGGAAGAATACATGCAGGAAGGTCATGTTGCCGGCAAGGTGATCCTGGATATTGCAGAATGGATAAAAGAGGTGGAGGAAGCGATGAAGAGATGAAGCGATGAAGAGATGAAGCGATAATGCGATAATGCGATGACGTGATATTGATTATCTGTTAATAACTTACTGCCCGCTAAAACATCTATTTTTTTAACTTTGCCCTCAGCCTGAATCAGGTCTGGAAAGAATTGGCTATTAACAGAATGGATTATGAAACAATATCTTAAGCTGTGTGATCATGTATTGAAAAACGGGATTCGCAAACAAGACCGTACCGGTACCGGTACGATCAGTGTTTTCGGTTATCAGATGAGATTTAATCTGGAAGACGGCTTCCCGCTTCTCACCACCAAAAAACTGCATTACAAATCAATCCTGTATGAGTTGCTATGGTTCCTGAAAGGGGATACCAATATAAAGTATCTGAATGATCACGGGGTAAGGATATGGAACGAATGGGCGGATGAAAACGGGGACCTGGGGCATATCTATGGTTATCAGTGGAGATCATGGCCGGCCGCCGACGGGAAACATATCGACCAGATCTCACAGGTAATTGATTCCATAAAAAACAACCCG
>WFSC01000299.1 GCA_015486185.1 Bacteroidales bacterium
CCGGGTCGGGAAGGTCACCTTCTCATAAATTTTGAAGTCATCATCCCCCAGCACCACGGCACATTTGGTACCGCCTATGTCTACTCCTAAATAGTAACTATCCGGCTTCGTCATGGTTAATTATGAATTTTGAATGATTGAATGCATAAATGAGTAAATGATAGAATGATAGAATGATAGAATGATAGAATGATAGAATGATAAAATGATAAAATGATAAAATTAATTTTTTTTATTTAGTTAATGTTTTCTTTGTTGTTGTCATTATTTTGGTAATTTCAATTGCTTCATTTTTGAGTCTTAATAATTCATTTAAATCACTGGATAAATTTGCATCATTTATTATTTCCAACCAATATACAGACTCATCAGCCTCTTCAACTACAATACAAATTTTACTAAAAAATTCGGATTTCGACCTAGCTCTGCATGCTGCCCTATAATTTGCACCAACCGAAGTAGATGCTTTTACCAGTTGATAAGTAACAACAGATGAAGCTTTACATTTAATCAAAGAATTACAAAATAATATGATATCAACCGCAAACTTCCGGGTCCTGTTTTTTAGTTCTTCGATAAATATTTCTTTTTCAGTCATTAGCATATTCATTTACTCATTTACTCATTTACTCATTTACTCACTTCACCATTTTCTCCAGTTTTTTCCATTGCGAAAAATCGGGAATGATCATTTGGGCGCCGGCACGGATGAGGCGGGTACGTTTTTCAGGATTCAGTCCGTAGCGTCGTATCTCATCGGTGGCCACTCCGACAGCAATACCTCCGGCATGGACCACCTCCCGGATCTCTACCGGACCATCGCCAAAAACTATCAGCTCGTCACCATACAGATTATTCTCCCGGATGATCCGGTCCACCACCATTTTCTTTGAATATTTCTTTATATCGTTTTGTGATCCGTAGATCCCTCCATTGAAATATTTTGCAAATCCCAGGCTGGCAGCCTCGCGCACCACATCCTCCTCGTCGGTGCCACTGGCCAGGTAAAGGACCATGTCAGCCTCTCGCAGTGCCTCAAGAAAGGATATGGCCCCTTTCATCGTATAATCTTCAGGGCCCAGCTCCCTGCGGTGCAGTTTTTCGATACGCTTGTTGACAACCTCCATCAAAGCATCGTTATAGATCTTTTTATAACCGAATTTATCAAGGATCTTTTCTTTGGGAACGAAGCCGGCTTCCCTCACCATTTCCACCAGAGCCTCCATCTGCAGGATGGTCTGAATGCCTGTTGAGACATCAATGTAATGCCTTACCTGTTCCTGCACCTTACGGTAGGTAGCCGTATCGACCGATTGCCAGTTATCACCAAGTATAGCCTGTATCATCACCGGTTCCATGACTTGTTCCCATCCCTGACGAAGTGTGCTAATGGTCCCGTCGTTGTCAAATAGCACATGTTTTACTTTTCCAAAACGTCCGGGGACCTCAGGGTCGCAAACTTCAAATTCGGTATCCCTGATATACCGAGCCATCCGGATATCTTCAGCCAGCTCGGGACGGTAATTATACACCGCCACCCGGTTTATTTCAAGGATCTCCTCACCCGAGGCTGTGCCTGTGGTATAAAGTTTTTGTACGGTCACGGCAGCGGCCAGGTTGGCAAACTGTGCCGCTTCGACGGGCGGGATCCCGGCAGCCAGGGCAGACGTCAGGGCACTGATGGTGGTGTCACCGGCGCCTACGGTATCCAGTTTTTTTGTCAGCAGGATCCCAGGCACCTCATGCAGCCCTTTATCGTCAGCCACGACAATCCCTTTAGGGCCGCAGGTGGCAAAGACCGGTTTTTTATACCTATCAAAGATATTTTCAGCATATTTCTTCACATCTGACAAAGGAATATGATCCCGGGGCGTTACCTCTTTCCCATTGAGTACTGCTACCTCTACATCATTGGCTTTTCGGATAACATTGCGGAATAAGCTGTTGTAATGCCGCGAGTCGAGGACCACGATACTGTCGTCATATTTGTCAAAGAGCGCATTGGCCTCCTCAATGAACCCCGGATCAGGGATACTGTTCATCACCTGCTGGTTGAAGATCAGGGCATCATACTGTTGCAAGGCAGATTCTATCGATCTCAGAAGTTCTTTATCTGTCTCTTCCGAACGCCGGTTTTTTAATCCGAAGTCGATGCGTGCCCCTTCCTCTTCACCGTATATCCTTTTTGTATAGGTGTACGTATCGAAGTCCTCTTTTTGTATTATCAGCGAGGAAGTGTTGGCGCCCAGGGCCCTGAGTTGAGTCGTCAGTTCCCTGCCGTGAATATCATTGCCTACCACCCCGATCAGTTTGATCTCTTTGGGTTTCAGTGCTGCCAGATTGGCCACAATATTGCCGGCTCCTCCCGGCGAATAAGAATGTTCAGCAACAGCTTCCGCTTTCAGTCCGGTTTCCACCGACACCTCTGACCCGTCAGGATCCATGATCCAGTATGCATCAAGACAAAAATCGCCATACACAGCCATACGTACATTTCCGATCTTCTCCAATATTTCCCTGATACGTTTTTCTTTCATTGTTATTGTTTTTTTATAGATGAACGTCCGTGCATCTTTACACTTTTTACAGTTTCTCCATGATCTTTTTATACAGTAAAGGTACGGTTATCTTTTGATTGCCTCCGACATAGATACCTTTGCCTCCGTATGCCTGCGGGACACGTGTTACGATACTTTTCTGATCACGAAAATAATATCCGACAGCCTGCTCATTGGTAAAACTATTCGGGTTATAAGGCCTTATATCAAAATCAGCCGCGATAATCCCTTTGGGTACCTTTCCGATATTTCCGGCCATGGAGGCAGCTTTCAGAAACACTTCGGGTCCGGTCACGGCACTCCCCACATTGAGGATCACACCTCCTTCTGTAAATTTTGTTATCTCCCGGGCATAGATCAGAAAATCCCTGCCTGAGCAACCACCTTTGGCCTCTCCGTCGAACCATACATGCTGATCCAATACATCGGTCCCGATACCGGCATGAATGGTCAGGGGAATATTTTTTTCATAACAGGCAAACTGAACACTTATCTCCGGATGTTCAAAACGAATAGTGTTTTCATCCAGGCCAAGTACCTCTTCCACCTGGTGACGAAAAGCCGTATCATGCATCATACGGCCGGTTGATTCGCCGTACCCCAGCTTCATCCGGTTACCAACGATCAGGGCAGCATTGATATAATTGAACTCAAAAGCCATCCCGAACTGTCCTTTTTCCAAAGCCTGGGGGACATACTCGCTGGTCTCTCCGAACAGGCATAATTCAAAATCATGAATAGAGGTAGCGGCATTCCCGGAGACAACAGTAAAGATCCCCCGTTTTGCCAGGTCAACGACCAAAGGCCCCAACCCATTCTTTATCAGATGTGCTCCGGTGAAAAACACCACGGGTTTTCCTTCCTTCCGGGAATCAACGATCTCCCGGGCTAAAAAAGAAAGTTGTTCATTTACATAATCTGAAACCTCATACGACGATCTCAGCACTTCCTCAGGATGCACCAGATCACTCAACTTCACCTTATTAGACCTTTCAGATACCGGATAGGTCCTGATCAGGGAAGTATCAAAAACTTCATATTTTCCTTTGTACTTCATGTTAAAACCGTATTTTATTCATCATAACCAAAAACTCCGGTTGAACCGGCAACGAACATCCGGGTACTTTTTAAATAGGTACCACCATCCGGGTCACTGTATTTCAGATCGACAAAAAAAGCTTTGAATCCTGAATCAGGCAATGCAACCTGAATATCAAGATACTTATTACCTGTGATACCGATTTCTTTGCTGCTCCAGGTTTCATCCCGGAAATCCCGGTCTTTTGAACCGGCCGACCAAAGATAAGCCCCTTGCAGGACATCAGGGGTAATTTCAACGGTGAGATCCATGCTGTCATCCTCTTTTTTTATTTTCCATTTGCATAAAGGATAAGCTTTGTGTGCTATGGTTCTGCCAAAGAATGCGCTCAGGGTATTCAGTGCTTCCCGGGTATCACCGAGACCATGTCCGGCATTAGGTACATAGAGCAGATAGTTTTGTCCGGGAATACTATCAAGATAATTTTTAATGGCATCAACGGGCCAGTATTCATCATTGGTACCGTTAATGATCATTTTTGGCATGTTCAACCGGGAACGATAGGAATAAGGATCTACCATTTGGGTGATAGCACTTCCTTTCCCGGTATGTACATCCTGCGGAATGCCGAGTTTCACATAATCCTCTATCTGCACACTGTAATCTCCCCAAACTTTCACCTGATAATCCAGGTTCACCGGCATATTTAACACATCGATCACCATGGGGGCTATAGCTTCCACCCGTTTATCCATGGCACCCGTCAGCCAGGTAGTCCATCCGCGTTTGGATCCTCCGGAGACGACAAAACGATTAATGGTACGGGTTCCCTGTTTTCCCAAAAAAGACTGAACAGCATCCATGGCACGTACTGCCGACTTCACCATGGGAAAAAGCAAAGGCCAGGTATAATCACTGTCATTTTCAAACTGATGCAACGTATATGATATCAGTTTATCTTCTGTCAGATCATCAAACAGTGGCTGGTTAGGCACTTGCCAGACAACTGTTACCACTGCGTGGTTTTTCATGGCTATTTTGCTCATAGCGGCTATGAATTCATCATCATGAGAACGTTTAACCGGCATGCCATCCTTGTTTTTACCTCCGGTTATAAACAAAAGAGCTCCATCATATTTTATGTCATCCGGAACAATTACTGTCAGGGTATGCCTCCAGGTGATGCCATGCCATTGCTGAGATGTAAGAAGCAGACTGTATATTTTCACGGCAGAGGATGCGGTTGTTGCACGCAGTTTCCAGGAAAAGGTTGTATCCCGGTTGTTCAGATAAGACTGTAATGCAGTTGCCGGCGTTATAACCTGTGTATTATTACTTTTTTTATTACAAGCTGTAAAGAGCTGAATAAAAATGATCAAAAGTAAAACAACAGAGAACGGATAACGAAAGTAATTTTTGTGTTTCATAATCTAATTTTATTTGTGATTTTCAATATTAACAAAAAAAGTAAATAAGCCGAAGCTTATTTACTTTTTTCAACCTAAAAACCAACCTATTGTAATATATTAATAGGGTTTGCCGGTACCTTGCAGCAACCAGAACCTTGACCATGAACTATCTTTACCGTCCTGTGCGGTAAAAGGAGTTTCTTCCAGTTTTTCGACTGCTTTCAGGTAGTTGGCATTATTTCTGTTTTTCTCATCACTACCATAACGATAACGTATTGGCATGGCATCACGCCGGACGGTAGGGCCAAAGGTAAAATGTGGCAGCCCTGTCCTTCTCCAGTCACACCATGCTTCATGAGCCACCGTCCAGTTGGCGATCCATTTCTGCTGCATAATCTGCTCCAATGATCCGTCAAAAGCAACACCCGGTTCAGATAAATAAGCTGACAAGTCATCGCTCACGCCCCATGTATCAAAGGAAGCGGTAACGCCTTTTTCATACCACTCCTGTTGTGTACCGACGCTCCAACCTTTTTGGGCAGCTTCAGCAAGTATAAAGCATACTTCGGCATAAGACATCAGTCTGGCTTTGAGCAGATCGCCTGTGGCCTCTTTGTACATATCAGCCAAAGCTGAACAATGCACATTGAATCCTCCCTGAATAACATTCGGGTTCAGGTTCCATTCTGATCCGTCACCCACATTAGCTCCCACCGGCATGCCGACATAATCCATGGTATCTACCAGTACTTTTCCTGCTTCCAGATCGGCCACCCAGGTATCCTTATTATAGACCACCCAGCCTCTGGCATCCATAGAATCGGGTTGCAGATAACGAATGCCATCAACAAGTGTATCGGCAACAGGCGTATAGGCTGTGGAAACCTTAATGGGTATTCTTACTTTATTAAACCACACACCCAGCCTAGGGTCTTTAAAGTCAACCAACACATCCCTAAGACCTTCACAAAGCTGGACCCTGTCAAAATTGCTATGGGATGCATCGAAGGCGACGGCATTAGGCCAGGAATCCCCTTCATAGGTACCTACATAACCCATGGTAGCGTCATCGTCGTCAGATGTGAAGATGGGATATGTGTCCGGATTACTTACGATCTCTTCAATACCCTTCTTTGCAAAGTCAGACAGTTTGGAAGAGACACGCATGTAATATCTCAGCATCAGAGAGTTTGCAAATTTTCTCCATTGGGCCGGATCTCCGTGGTAGATAAGATCTGCATCCGGATCAATGCCCTTATACTCACCTCTGGATTTTGACAGCAGGTCATTGGCTTTTTTCAGTTCATCAATGATGCCTCTGTATATTGTTTCCTGTGAATCAAAGGCAGGGAACATATCTTCCTGACCACCAGCCGGGGCATTGAGTGCGTCAGTATAAGGAGCATCCCCCCAGGAATCGGCGATATAACCAAAATTAAACGCACGCAGCACAATGGCAACACCCTGTTGAAACTCCATGCCTTCTTCCACAGATCTGTCATACAGGTGTTTTAAATCTCTCAGGGTGGCATATCTCCCAGCCCAGGAACGTTCGCCTACCCAGTCGAATTTATTCAGTCCTGAACTCCAGCCGCTTTTCTGAACATATTGCATAACACCGGCAACATCTCCGTCAAAACTTTCCGAGAGATAGGGTGCTGCCGTATTAGAGATCACCGTTGCCATCATCAGATTTGGGTTGACCGTTTCGGGGTCTACCCCGTTCGGGTTCACGTTCATTTCGGTAAGCTGTTTACTGCAGGAACCCAGCATAACCACGAACAGAACCAGAAACAAATTATATATTACTTTTTTACTTTTCATAACTATCCGGTTTTTCATTATTAACAATTAAAAACTCATATTTAATTTAAATCCTATTGGTATTGTCCATGGTGCTACATTATATCTTTCAATACCTTGTTTAAACTGGATACCATTTCCCTGTACGCCACTTTCAGGTTGGAATGCCCTTTCCGGATCCACATTAATCTTAGCCTTGGTCCACAAAATAATGTTCCGGCTATATAAAGACACGGAGAAATTTCTGATGGCTTTTGTGAATGAGGGCAATTGATAAGTCAAGGATATTTCTCTCAGTTTTATATAATCGGCATCGAAGGTAGCACATCGTGTATAACTCCAACCATAGTAATCCTGGTACCTGATAGTCGGTGTGTTGGGACCACCGAGGTTTTCACGTTCTGCAATAAAATTGCCGTTATCATCATAATGGCCGACTACGCCAGGCATAAAAACACCATCATGCAGTGTAATTCCTCCTTCAGTATGTTCCAGACCACCCAGTTCCTCTGTCGGGCCACCCACCAGGACATAAAACTCGCCCCCGGGAAGCAGATACTGACTGGCATGATCTTTAAGATAGGTTGGGAGATCACTGATGTTGCTGAAGTTATGAACTTTGTCCAGCCATCTTTGCGTATGAAGGTCTGACTCAATATACCGGTAGGTCTGGGAAACGAATTGCCCACCTATTCTCCAATCCAGATTGAAACTCAGGGCCAGACGTTTATAGTTCAAAGTTGATTGTAATCCTACCAGGGCTTTTGGGTTAAAGTTACCAATAACTGGAGCCACTCTATGTCCGTTTTCATCCTGGAGGGTCCGGTCGCTGTCTTCCCAGCCTTCATCATCCAGAATAGGCCAGCCGTAATAAGGCGAGTTCGGGTCTTTCACCCGTACCATAGCCCGGTCAATGATCTGACCGATCTCATCACCAACCCAGGAGTAAGCACCTCCTTTGGCATCCGACCATAACCTGATATAATCAAATCCTTCGGCCAGTTCCTTTACGATGGTCTTGTTTTTCGATAAAACAAGATTCACATTCCAGCTAAAGTCTGTGGTCTTAATGGGAGTTCCACCTACAGACAGTTCAATTCCTTTACTTGAGATCAAACCGGCATTGATCTGTTTGGATGAATATCCGGATGAAGGAGGCAGACCAATATTCAGAATTTGGTTCTTGTTATCCGACTGGTAATAGGTAAAAGAAGCATTCAGTCGATTATTTAAGAATGCAAGGTCCGCTCCGGTCTCCCATGAAGTCTGGATTTCCGGTTTCAGATCAGGCAACAGAAGCGTTCCGGATGTGGTCAGCCGGGTCTGGTTGCCCCAGGCACCCTGATCACCCATCGTAGCATTCAGTCTGTAGGGATCGGTATCGTTCCCTACCATAGCCCAGCCTCCCCGAAGCTTTACCAGTGAAACTTTGTCGCCCATATTGATCATATTATTCAATAACATGCTTAAAGAAGCAGAAGGATAAAAATAAGAACGATTCTCTGGAGGTAGTGTACTGGACCAGTCGTTTCGTCCGGTCAAATCCAGATAGATCATGGATTTATATCCCAGACTGACCAAACCGTACAGACTATATACCCCTTTCTTGTAATAACCCGAATGATAAACCAGGTTATCAGGCGAAATATTGGAAACCGTAAAAACATTGGGAACAATCAAACCTGCACCTCTTCTTTTGGCCTGTGTTGTAAGATTGGTCCCGTATGTATATCTATAATTTCCACCGAAAGAAGCCGTCACACTGAAATCTTCCAGTGTCTTATCATAGGAAAGCAGAAAGTCCGTATTCTGTTCACTTCGATAAAGGTCTTGTATCCCGTAGAAACCGTTTTTTTCACGGGAATAACTCGGAGCGATCTTTGTCTCCCTCTTTTCACTGTACTGGTCCAAATTGTATCGGGCAAAAACGGACAATCCGGGCAGAATTTCCCAGTCAACCCGTAGATTTCCATAAACGCGGTTTCTGTCAAACGGATTATTCACCTCATAAGCCAGGAAATAAGGATTATCTTTCATATGACTGATACCAAACGTACCATCCGGATTGACAACCAGGTTATATGGACCGTTCTGCTGAACTCCTTCTTTTCCTTCTACCCAGTAATGCTTCAGATCATTAATATCGACGGATGAATTCGTATAGGCAAGAGCAGACATAGGATTAGCGCCACGGTTACCTGCCGGCCTGTTGTGAGCTCCTGTATTCACAAAATTAATATTGGTAGTGACCGACAGATTCTTCAACAATTTAACGGAAGAATTAAGGCCTATCGAATTTTTGTGCAGATCGCTGTTAGGAATGAGCCCTCTGTTTGTCATATTGGCATAAGACAAACGATAATTTACTTTATCTGTTGCATTAGTTATAGCCATACTGTTTTCCGTAGTGAATCCGGTTTTAAAGAACTCTTTCCAGTTATCCGGATGGGAAACGAGCGGCTTGGCGGTTAGTTGTCCGTTTTTATCAAAATAAGGCCAAACATAAGCCATCATACCTTTATCCATCTGGGGACCAACCCATCCGGCATCTCCTCCGGGAACAACATAATAAGGAAGGCCGTTATTCGGACGGTTGTCCTGGGTATAAGGCCGCTTACCATTGGCAAAAAGATTTTGATTGAGGAGCCACCGGTAAGGTTTATCAAACACGGTACTACTGCTCACCGAAACACCGATACCTTTACTTTTCTTACCGGATTTGGTTGTAATAAGCACAACTCCGTTGGCAGCTCTTGATCCGTAAAGTGCAGCAGCACTCGGGCCTTTCAGAATAGAAATACTCTCAATATCTTCCGGGTTAATATCAGAAATAGCATTTCCATAGTCCACTACAGTTCGGTCAGCCATTTGTGTTACGTTATTCAACGTATTGTTCATCGGAATACCATCCACGACAAACAAAGGCTGATTATCACTGGTCAGGGAGGATTCACCACGGATAACCATACTCACAGAAGAGCCAGGGCCACCCGTAGAACTGATCGTGACACCGGATACCCTGCCGGCAAGTGAACTCACGACATTTTCATGAGGCACTGCCGTAAGCTCTTTTCCCTGAACTTCACCCACAGAATAACCCAGGGATTTTTTCTGACGTGAAATACCAAGAGCAGTAACCACTACTTCATTCAATCCAACCGCAGACGTTTTCAAAGTCACATTAATGACAGACTTGTCACCAACTGTCACCTTCTGGGTTGTCATGCCAACAAAAGAGAACTGCAAAACCGTCTCTTTCCCGGGAACCTGAATACTGTAATAACCATTCTGGTCGGTGATCGTACCTTGTGTAGTCCCAACAATGGTAACATTTGCACCGGGAAGAGGCTTGCCGGCATCATCACTGACGACACCGGTTACTGTTTTTTGCGCCCACGCGCTCATTGAGAACACGGCAAGCAAAAACAACAATGGAAGAATCTTTCTTTTCATAAGCTTTAGGTTTGATTAATAATAATAAATAGAAAAGGACAACAAATCGTTTTTATCTTTTTACATCTTACATCTGCAAAATCCTTATTTCTCAGAATTATATGTTATGTAACACATCAAAGCTATACATTAAAAAAATGACAGATTACGTAAATTTTAATAAATATATATATTATTTTAACCAATATCTACCGGGAATTATTAACATAAATGTACAGATGTTAAAATTCCATTACCTATGGTTAAGATATCTTAGATATGATAAGAAAAAGTTTTCCGGGCAGGATTATAGCCGGATCAATTCTTTGTTCTGCGACGAAAGATAAGCCGCATCCACGATCCTCATCACGGTCTGTCCTTCCAACATTCCGGGAACCGGTTGTAATGAGTTTCTCACAGCATTTACAAAATGCTCCATTTGACGGGTGTAGATGTTTTGATCACAATGTTCGGTTTTCGGAGGTCCGGATGGAATAAAGTCTTCCTGTGACGATTTCGTTTTGATAAAGGTCGGAAAGACGCTACCATATCCTTCTGTACCGTACAAGCGGGTAGCAGCTTCCGGGCCATCCATATGCGGTTGCCACCATCCGCTCTCAATAATGGAGACCGTACCATTATCCCAGGTAATCACCAGGATTCCGGTATCATCCACATCATAATCTCCGTAATACGTACCGATCCTTGCATAAACCGATACCGGTTGCGGGTCCCCCAGGATATAGCGGACCGTATCTATAGCATGCACTCCCATATCAATAAGTGCCCCCCCTCCGGCCAGCTCTTTTTTTATAAACCAGCCCGAAGGGCCCCAGTTTTCATGAATCCCATATCCCCTGGTTTTTATTATTTTCCCCAGACGGCCGGAAGCTACGGCATCCTTCAGAAAGTTTACTTCTTCATCAAAGCGCCACATGTGTCCCACCATGACCAGGCTACCGGTTTTTCCCGATATTCTTATGATCTCTTTTCCCTCGCCAGCATTCATGGCCATAGGCTTCTCCAGAAAAACATCTTTGCCGTGATCCAGGAACGCCAGGGCATAAGGTGCATGAAACTTGTTGGGGGTACAGATGACAACAGCATCCACATCCTCCCTGCCGGCCAGGGCCAGGGTATCGGTAGTAAGGAAAACACCCAGATGGTATTTTTTCGCGAATTTCTTTACCGATATTTCCGTCGCGGCAGCTACAGCCGTGATCTTCACGCCGGGTTGCTTCAGCAGCCCCCGCACATGGTAATCAGCTATATAACCGGTACCTATAAGAGCTATACGTTTGGTTCTCATGAGCTACATCAGTTCGTCAGCATGGTCATAGATCTTGCGTATGGCTATAACGAGTTGCTCCATATCCTCCTTGCTACCCAACAAGATCTTATGATGGGTGCACACGGATTCTTCATGAAAGATCTTATCACAAACCGGGAGGTTAAAACGCGACGGGTCAATGGCCTTCCAGTGTTCTTCATTGATCCTGTACCGGGCAGGTTTTGTCAATGGCACATAAAGGGAACATTGATTCAGTGGCTCATAACTGGCTTCCACATCGATCCCAAGTTCAGCGGCCAGTGCCTCTCTGAATTTATCCACCGGAAGTCCCTTAAATTCTTCCCGGTCATACCGGAAACTGAAATTAAAATAAGCTTCTTTGGTTTCGCGCGGGTCCCTGTGCATAGGAAGCACGCCGGGCGTTTCTTCCAGGAGAGAATTCAGGTAACGGGCATTGTCATCGCGTCTCCGGTTTTGTTCCGGCATCCTTTTCAGTCCTTCTATAAGCAGGGCTGCCTGGAATTCTGTGATCCGGTAATTACCCGACTGAATAAAATTCCCTTCGTCACTATAATGGCCGGCCCCCTTATCCACTTCCTCTTCCTCTGTTTCGGGTCTCCTGCCACAATTTCTCAGTGCATCCAGTTTATCTGCCAGTTCCTTATTATTGGTTGTCATCATTCCTCCCTCTCCGGCTGTCAGGTGTTTCGACAATTGAAAGCTGAAGCTTCCGATATCTCCCATTGAACCGGCCTTTTTACCGTTCCATTCTCCACCATGCTTATGGGCACTATCTTCAATAACATGCAGGTTGTATTTTTTTGCAATGGCACCAATGGCATCCATATCGGCAAAACTTCCATAGAGATGTACGGGTATAATGGCTTTGGTCCGGGTTGTAACAGCTTTTTCGACTTCAGCCGGATCAATGCACCAGGTATCTTCCTTCACATCTACCAGTACAGGTACGGCATTGACATCGATTACCGATGCGGCCGTAGCCTGCCAGGTGAGTCCCGGGACGATCACCTCATCTCCGTAACCAATACCCAGTGCCTCCAGGGCAAGCTGCAGCGAAACCGTTCCATTGGCAGTGGAAACAGCATACTTCACCCCGGTAAATGCAGCGAACATCCGGTCGAATTCTTTCTCTTTGGGACCGTTGTATGACCATACTCCGCTATGCAACACCTCCAGCAGGGCTTTTTCATCATTTTCATTCCACACCGGCCAGGCAGGCCACGGATCTTTCTTTACATCCCTAAGCGGAACTCCACCGTTTACCGCTAGTTTTTTCATCTTATTTAATTTGTTATTTAGCATAAAATACTTTCCCGAAAATACTGATTTGAATATAGGTATTTAAATACCTATTTAAATACCTATTTAAATAGGTATTTCCGGTTCAGGATCCGTAGGTTAATTTATATGTTCCTTCATGTACGTTCCAGCCTTTGATCTTCAATACAGGCCGAACCTGCCCGGGATCCTTAACAGGTACAAAAACCTTTATCTTTCTTTTTTCTCCAGGTAGCAAGCTGACATAGTTATCATTCCATCTTACCGGCAACAGGGTCATGTTGTCTTTCTCATCCACGACAGACATTTCCACAAAAAAAGCCAGCTTGTTTTCTGTATTTTGCAAAGCGACCTCTATCTCCAGCCCGTTGTTCATCTTTTTCATCTCATGCCCGACCTCCAGGGTCACCATTTCGAGGTCATGTAGTGTTTTGAAATCCGCATATTCCTTACTTGGTGTATAAAACGGCCAGTCTTCAAAATTATATTCATAGTCCAGCACATCAGCTTTGGCAGAAAGCCAGTAAAAATTCCGGTCTTCTTCCTGGTTCTTATCATCGTACAATCTCAGATCAAGGAAATAAGCCGTCGAAATATTTTCCGGAACTTTAAGATCGTATATTTTCACAGCATCTTCGGCATTACAATCTGTGTTAACTATTACATCCACCAGGACATTTGCCTGAACATCCAGTACCCTGATATGTGCCTTCATATCCTGCACCGGATAAAAATGGTCATTGATGAGATGGATACTGTTATCGCCATAGTTATAGGCCAGATGCAAAGGTTTACAGGCATTGCGTGTGGCATAGAAAGCCCCGTTAGGCATAAGATACGAGTCGTACAGTTGCCAGTACATATCGGGCCATGCCGAGTTAAGCATCCATTGCACCACCCCCATGGCTTTTTCCTTGTTCACCTGAAAGGCCTCGAACATGGGACGCATGAGTTCGTAATTGAGTACCTGGGCCTTAAAGGCAAGATCCTCCACTCCTTCCGGTTTCCCATATCTTTCTTCCACTGCTTTGAGAAAACGATCAAGTGTACGGAAGGCATTTTTGCCACAATGATACTCCCATACCTCATCCACAGGCCAGAGATGATCGGGAGGGATCATCTTTTTAATACTTTCCAGGGGGGGTATATTGGCTCCCGGACAGGTTTCCGTATTAAAGCCGTAAGCCCCGCCAAAATTTTTATCTGTGTACCAATATACCGGAGGCGTATAAGCATAAGGACCCAGCATTTTCATGCCCGAAGATCCGCTTATTTCGCTGATCAGCTCCACCTCGGTAATAACTCCCTGGTCACTTCCCACCCCTCCGGTTGAATTCAGGTACGGCCGGGTACGGTCATATTTTTTCAAAACTTCGGCATATTTCCGTTCTGCATCGGGATGAGGCAGTTTATCACTCCCCATACTCCACACAAAAATGGACGGATGATGGCGCAGCCACAGGATCTGGTCTTGCCAGGCTTTTGCCATAAGAACAATATCCTCCGGTTCTATAATGCCTCCATACTTCGGATCCACAGGTTTTCCCAGAAATTCCTCATGTTCCCAGTGACAACTCCATCCCACCATCATAAGGATCCCGTAACGGTCACAAAGGTCATACAGATACTGGTCTTTCCCCCAGAACCCTTCCAGCCGGATAGCATTCAGGTTCATATGCCTGACATAGGCGATCTGCGCTTCCAGCGATTCATGGGTATCCATCAGCAGCAGGTCATCGGTCCAGCCGGCCCCTTTGATCAGCACCTTATGGCCATTGACCTTGAATCCTCTGTGACCATTTTCAAAAAAGTCTTCTATCTTCCGGATACCGAAAGCGATCTCATTCTTATCTGAAATTCTCCCTCCCTTCTCAAAAGTCAGTTCAAGCTTGTAGAGGCTTGGAGTCCCCAGGTTGTTGGGCCACCATAGTTTGGGATGCAGAATATTCAGTTCAAGATATTCTTCCGGGTCCAGTACAATAGTTTTGCGTTCATGAGGATGAAGGATAATATTTTTTCTGATCTGCAGACTGTCAATAGAGGCGGTCAGAACGCCTGTGATCCTTTCATTTGTATAGTTAACCACATCACATGTTATGGTTAATGTGGCATGGGATGGATTCTCCGTATTAAATTGTGTCTCCACAAAAGGGTTGTCCAAAGCAACGCCTCCGTTTGTATGGAGGGTTACTTCCCTGAATATTCCCATATTCTTATCCGGAGGATCAATATTCCAATCCACAAAACCTGTACTGAAATCACCGGGACCGGGAGGTGTCACTTCCACCGCCAGTACATTTTTCCCGGGTGCCACAAAGGTTGATATATCAAACCGGAATCTTCTGAATGCCCCCGTAACCTCCTCTTTACCTGCTACACGTTTTCCGTTCAGCCAGATATCTCCCTTATAATTAATACCATCAAAACTGATCAGGACTGTCTTATCAGCCTGACCGGGCTCCAGATGAAACTCTGTACGGTACCACCAGGGAACATGGAATTGCTCTTCAGACACCTTTTCCATATTTTTCCCCACATACAGATCGTGAAAGACATTATTTTTTACCAGTGTACCTAAAACCGTTGAGGGAACTTCAGCATAATACCAGTTCTTTAATGGAAAATCAACGACAGATATTTCTGCTCCGGTATGTTTTTCTTCTGCAGAAGACCGGATCATCCAGTTGTCCGACAACTTATGATGGTATGTCACCATGATGTATCTTTTTTGTTTGCCTATGTCTGGTCAATATTATTATCAGATTTCATACCTTTTCCCCGCAGGGACTTCATTACCCTTTGTGCATACCATATGGTCCCTCCCCCGATCAGGCTCAGGATCACGCCGGCAATCAAATTAGTCATTTTATCATAATGATTATCCGAGAAAGGCACTGCAATGATCACCACAATACCGAAAAACAGGATAAATATACCCAGGGCATTGTTTATCTGCATGGATTTGTATCTTTTTTGTTTTTCTATATCTGCCGGTTCCATGATAAATTCTTTTTAATTCGATCTCAAAAAATATAATAGGTATAAAATATCATACCCAATACGATCAGTGCCCACAGTTTAAGGTTCATATACCAGTGTCTGTCTTTCTTCTCCACACCCTGAAAGATATAATCATTGGGAATAAGCAGAACAAGTATCCCTATCAGAATAAATAATCCCAGAAAGATCATTTTGGCTGTATGTTGCGACACTCCGGAAAGCCAGTCAAAGTTTAGCATTTTCTTCTGGTTTTTTAAATTATAATTTATTATCCTTTTTAACCGTGAGGTTATATACCAGGCCCACCAGTTTATTATCAGGATGTGGAGCTGTAAAAAGACTGACAACAAATGTTATCACAAAGCCGGTAACAAAAGACCACCACGACACATAAAGGAAAGGGTTCTCAATGGTAAAAAAGCTACCTTTAAAGGTATTGAGTATAAAGGCCACACCAATGCCGATGATCAACCCTGAGAGGCCGCCCCATTGTGTTGTTCTTTTCCAGAAAATACCCAGCAATAAGATGGAAAACAACGGACCCTGGAAATAAGACAGAAAAGTCTGTATAGCCACATATATGCCGGGGAACAACTTACTCAGGGGAGAAGTAACAACCCCGAGGATAAGAAGCGTCAGGGTAGTTATTTTTCCCACACGCAAATAATGTTTATCCGAAGCTCCTTTGTTAATATAGGGTTCATAAATATCTTTCGTAAAAAGGGTAGCTGTCGAATTCAGCAGGGAATCCACGCTGGACATCAGCCCGGCAAAGAAAGCAGAGAACATCAATCCCACCAGTCCGGCAGGCAGGATATTTTTGATCATCAGGGGAAGGGCCTTATCGCCGTCAACCAGACCGGGATACAGAACGATAGCGATAAGCCCGGGGAACATCACCAGCACCGGGATAAACATTTTCAGGCTGGCACCAAAGATCATACTGGCCTTGGCATGCCATTCGTTTTTAGCTGTGAGGCACCGTTGAACGATTGTCTGGTTACCGATCATATAAGCATTGGCCATCACAAATGTCAGCCCGAATAATATGCCGGTCCATGGAAAAGGCGTTTTGGTATCGGCCGGTTGTATCAGGTGAAAATGTTGTTGGTATTCCGGGCCCATGCTATGGACTTTTTCCACCAGGCCATCCCAGCCTCCAACAGAATGAAACCCAAGGAATACAAGCGTAAAACCACCCACAAACATTATGATCAGTTGAACTACATCAGTCATAACCACAGCGGTTATTCCGCCGAAATAGGTATAAAAACCGACCACCACCGCTATCAGCAGGATAGATAACCACACCGGCCAGCCCATCAGAACATTGAGCAATACGGCCGTAGCCCAGAAAAGCACACCCAGGTCAACGGCAAAAAAGCTGATCCATGTCAGTGAAGCAATGGTACGAACCGTTCTGTTGTATCTTTTTCCCAGGTATTCAGGAATGGTGTACAAACCTCCACGCCAGAAATAAGGAACAAAAATAAATGCGGCCAATAACATGGCCGGGACTGATCCTATCCAGTCAAAGTTACCGACCGACACGCCATAGCGATAAGCCTGTCCTGACACCCCGACAAAATCCATAGCCCCGATATCAGAGACCACGATTGACATTCCGATGGCCCAGAAAGGCAAAGTCCTTCCACCCAGAAAATAATCATCCGAACTGCCTACAAAACGCTTGAAGTAATAACCCAGCAGCATCATCCCTGCAAAGTAGGCTATGATAATAAACAAGTCTATTCCGGATAACATACGATCAGATTATGGTTAATAATTATATCTCACGTGTGCAAAATAATATAAAAAGAGGGTATCATCCATATGCTATTTTATTTTTTTTACATTATTTTTTAACGGCAATGCAGCAGGAATATCCTGTATATTTCTTCCCCACAACCGGTTTGGTTCGGGACCCATTTCAAATTCAAGCAATCCTCCTTTTGTAATCTCCTCATGGGATATCCAATCCCTGTTAAAAGGTTTTCCGTTCCATGTGGCCGATTGAATATATTTATTTTTATCTGAAACATTAAGGGCCCGGATGGTAAAATCTTCCTGCTGGTAGGGCAGGTTTTTTTTCAGGGTCACCTTTTCCATCAGGGGAGAACCGATCATATAGATATTTGATCCGGGTGTAACCGGATAAAAACCCATTGAACCAAATACAAACCATGAAGAAAGGGATCCCATGTCTTCATTCCCGCAGATACCTCCCGGTCCTGTGCGGTACAAGTCCATCACCTCCCGTACTCTCTTTTGGGTTTTCCAGGGTTCTCCGGCAAAATCGTACAGATAAGCGACATGATGGGAAGGCTGGTTCCCCTGCACATATTGACCGATAGTACCAACCACCCCCACATACTTGGGGCCGCTGATTTCAGGGCTCATGGTAAACAATGTGTCCAGTTTGGCAATGAATTTTTCTTTAGAGCCAAAAAGTCTTATCAAACCGGGGATATCCTGTTGCACTGCCCACAAATATTGCCAGGCATTTGATTCGGTAAAATAGCGATTGGGCCTCCGGCCCACCAGCAAAGGATCGAAACAATCATAATACGTATGATCTCCCTGCCGGGCGATTCCTGCCGGTTTGCCATTACAGGCAGGCAACCAGTCACCATTGGATAATTTAGGGCGCATAAAATCAGTTATCGTATCAAATAGATTCCTGTAGTTTCCGGCTCTTTTGCTCATAAGCTGATAAACATCCGTCTTCCCCAGTCCTTTGGCCATCCGGGCAATACACCAGTCGTCATAAGCCAGTTCCAGTGTATTGGAAACCGACTCTGGTCTCTTATCCACAGGAACATACCCCAGATTCTCATAATATTGTAAGCCGGACCGTCCGTCTGAAGGAGGAAGAGGAGGTGGTGGCTGTTGGGTGGCTTTCCGCACCATGGCATCAAAAAGAAAAGCAACATTATAATCACGGAATCCTTTCATCCAGGCATCTACAATGACCGGAACAAGGTGATCGCCGGCCATTCCCTGTCCGAACACATTACGGTGATGCTGTGCAGGCAGCCAACCATAATGTTGTGTCTTATCCGCAATTGAACGGATCATATCATTCACATGTTCCGGCTCTACCAGGGTCATCAGAGGCTGTTCGGAACGGTAAGTATCCCAACAGAAAAACGAAGGAAAGAAATCGTACCCTCTGGCCGTATGGATCTTCCCATCCATGCCGGGATATTTTCCATCCACATCGTTGAAAATCCGCTGGGCCAGGATGGAATGATACAGGGCTGTATAAAACACCTGTTTTTTCGTTTCATCTCCCTTAACTGCCACCTTGCCCAGTTCCCTGTTCCAGACAGCCCGTGCTTCTCGTTTTACCCGGTTAAAATCCCAGTCAGGGATCTCCGCTTCAAGGTTCCTGCGCGCTCCTTCCATACTCACCCACGACAAACCCACTTTCACATAAATCACTTCACCTTCTTTGGTACTGTAGTTTACAAAAGCACCTATGTTTTCACCCGATTCGGCCGATTTCCACGGGAAAAGGGAAGCCCCCGACTCCGGGGTCCTGTAATTGGCATCCCATGTTCCGTAAGCAGCAAAAGGTTTACTGAATTCAGCCACAAAATAAACCGTTCTTTCCTGTGACACTTTGTATCCCCTGATCGTATGGTTATCCTTTATCTCAAGATGAGATTCCCCTTTGGGCCTCTTTCCTATGATATGCCCGAGATCCAATAAGATATGGGCATCACGGGTCAGGGGAAAAGTATATTTATGCATGCCGGCCCGCCGTGTAGTGGTCAGTTCAACCCTTACGCCATAGTCTTTCAGGAATACGGAATAATATCCGGGAGAAGCTATCTCATCTTTATGATCAAAACGTGAACGGTAGCCTCCATCCGGGTTTTCCCGTGAACCCGGCTGTACCTGCAATTTTTGGTTCACCGTAGGCATCAGCAGGATATCCCCGGCAGCGGCCATCCCTACCCCGCTGTAATGGGTATGGCTGAAGCCCATAATGGAGTGATCCGCATACTGATAACCGGCACAATAGTTCCAGCCTTTATTATACGTGTCAGGACTTAGCTGCACCATACCGAACGGCAAAGTGGGGCCGGGAAACAAATGGGCAAAGAAATCCGTTCCGATAAACGGGTCAACATAATCCGCCGGTTCAGGGCCCGTTGTCTGCTGTGACTTGTTACAGGCAACCAAACCGGCCAGCAGGAGGAAAAAAATTAATTTTTTCATAGTGTTTGTTTTTACAAACCAAGACAAATCACACTCTCACATTTACTCATTCAATCCCGCCTCCGCTCCGTCGTAGCTATAGCGGGCAAAGCATTCAATCATTCAATCATTCAATCATTCAATCATTCAATCATTCAATCATTGTACATCGAGAGAAGAAGGAGGCGCTGCTTCCGGGGCGCTCCCCCACTTCTTATTCGGATAGGAGCCCATCACCAACTCCAGTGTTCCGCCGTCCATAAGATCCTTATGAGTGAACCATGGGCGGTTCAACGGTTTTCCATTTAATTTGGCCGATTGGATATATTTATTTTCAATAGCATAATTCTTTGCAATAATGGTAAAAGTTTTTTTGTTTTTCAGCCTGATCTTTACCTCTTTAAACACCGGACTCCCGATATTATACACCGGGATACCGGGTGTGACCGGGTAGAAGCCCATCATGGAAAAGACCACAAAGGCAGACATTCCTCCTCCATCTTCATCTCCCGGGATCCCGAAAATATAATCCGGGAACCAGGCATCCAGCAGAAAACGGATATGCTTCTGGGTTTTCCAGGGAGCTCCGGAGTAATTATACAGATAAGGGATATGAAAAGAAGGTTCGTTTCCCATGGAAAACTCTCCGACCATACCGGTTGCATCCGGAAATTTGGCAAAAAACTGATATTTTGTCCGGCCGGGATCTTTTCTGAAGAGCTGGTCCAACTGTTGTGTAAAAGCTTCCCGTCCTCCTTTCAGTTTGATAAGTCCGTAAATATCATGTTGGGGTTGCCAGGCATAGGTGTAACCGTTATTCTCATCATAGTAATCCCTGCCTCCGGGTCCGCCGTCCCATCCGGGATCGATGTCTATCCAGTTACCCTGTGCATCCTTCGGCATAAACAGTTTCATATCCGGCTTGTAAAGATTACGGTAGTTAAGGGATTGGCGGATGTAATAATCGAAATCCTGTTTTTTCCCCAACTCTTTGGCCATCTCTGCCAGGGCCCAGTCATCATAACTGGCAGCCAGGGTGACTGCCACCGCCTGCCTTCGTTCAAAAGGATGTACCTGTGGCACGGTTTCTTTCTCTCCTGGATGCAGGGCAGGAAAATATCCGTGTTTACGGTAGAAAGTATCCAATACCGTAGCCGGTCCGTTACGCCAGGGCAGCATAGTAGCCTGAGAAGCATTTTTCAGCATCCCCTCATAGGCTTTCTCCACGCCAAACCCCCTGAAACCTTTTCTCCAGGCATCCAATAACAGGATAGTTGAATGA
>WFSC01000300.1 GCA_015486185.1 Bacteroidales bacterium
CTTATAATAGCTACAGGGTCAGGTTTCCATATAACTTTTCCTTCTGTATTTAACTCATTTTTTTCACATCCAAAAAATGCTAAAAAAAATCCAAGAATGAAATATTTTTTCATGACCTTTTTATTTTCAAAGATGTTTGTTTTTATTTTGAAGTTGCGTTAAAATTGCATACAACTTGGTTATATAGATCAAAATTACGTAAAATAACAGACAGATTATCCGGATAAGCGCGGAAATTTATCACCTTTTGAGGGGAATCCCTTATCTACCTGGTGCTCCATCTTTAATGCAATGGTGTCCAGTGGACTCCGGATATTCATCAATTGCCTCTTGGTAATGTGCGTGTAGATCATCGTTGTCTCTGGTTTGTTGTGCCCAAGTAACTCCTGTATATACCGGATATCAACACCATCCTCCAGTAAATGAGTGGCAAAACTGTGACGAAACGTGTGTGGCGTTACCCTTTTTGTTATCCCTGCCAATTTACACGATTCCTTAAGAAAACTCCTTATGCTCGAAGGCGAATATTGTTTCTTCTTTGTTCCCTCAACAAACCAAAGCGACGGACGATAAGTCGAAAGATAGTTGGATAGTAACGGAATAAATGATTCGGCCAGAAAAACATACCGGTCTTTCCTTCCCTTTGAGTCGCGGATAAATATCTGCTTGCGCTCCAGATCAATGTCACTTAACCTCAGATTTAATAACTCCCCAATCCTTAATCCTGCCGAATATAACAGCGTAATAATAGCACGGTGTTTTAGATTCTTTGTTGCCTGAATGATAGCTATTACCTCATCTTTGCTCAATACTTCAGGCAACTTCCTGCTTTTCTTTGGTAAAGGAAGCTCTATATGGTTGATCTCTGTTTCAGGAAAACATTCGGCAAAATGTTTCATCGAACTGATAAACTGCCGGTGCGAAGCAATAGAATAATTCCTTGGTACGATCACCTCCTCAATAAAAAACTCAATATCCCGGTTATCAATATCTTTAAGAGGCTTTCCTTTTAGAAAATCCAGAAAATCAGATGCGAAATAACAGTAGGTATCTACTGTGCTGCGACTGTATCTCCTGCCCTCAAGAAATCTGAAATATTTCTGGAGCTTTTCCTGGTTACCGGTAACTTTTGT
This sequence comes from Bacteroidales bacterium, assembly GCA_015486185.1. Lineage (GTDB taxonomy): Bacteria > Bacteroidota > Bacteroidia > Bacteroidales > VadinHA17 > DRPN01. The sequence goes on from WFSC01000300.1 coordinate 1,134, forward strand.
AACGGAAGGTGTCAGTTTCTTATCATTTGGTTTTTGTTTTGCAGGAGTTTCTTTTTGTACTTTAACAGTTCCGGCCTTTATATTCTTTTCCACAAGGCTTACATTTGTTGTTAAATTACGGACCAGATAATTCAGGTATTCTCTCCTGAAAGGAATATGCCAGCACTTCATCGTATCGCTCCACCTGACCCCATCCAGCTTTCTTACCTGACTGATCAGCTCCTCATCATACTGAAAAACCAACTTGATCCTTATCGCACCCCGGTGTCTGACTTTGCTGATAAGTATAACCTTTTTCATAAATACAGCTATTTAATTTTTATTTTTTTGTTAGTTCTGCTTGAAATTAAATGCACATCCGTCCACTCACTCCCATTTTTGCACAAGGAAAAAAGAGCCGGCAAATAATATAATATACACATTATCAGAAGGAAGGAGCCTCTTTAATAAACCTTATGCGGGAATAATTATCCGGCCCGAAAGCTTACAGCTAATATATAAAAAATTTTAATTCTCCAAATACTTTATTAAAAAAGGATCCGTCATGTTTCCAGCCGGCCATCATTTTTTCTGATAATAAAGCAACATATATACCATCAGAATGTATTTTAAAATGTCAGGTCATCGATCAATATCCCTACCTGCCGGCTATAATCATCTTTTTTGTAAGATGAACACCCATCCCCGTAAGTTTGTAAATGTATATGCCTGGTGCCAGCCCCTTTGCCTTAAAAGTGACCGAATAGATCCCTTTATTTTTTACTGCATCAACCAGCGTGCTTATTTCTTCTCCTGACAGGTTGAATACCTTTAGTTGATAAGACCCTCTCCGGGCAATATGGTACCGGATAATTGTATTTTCGTTAAAAGGATTTGGAGTGTTCTGATATAACAGGAAACCCTCCGGTATCTTCCGGTTCTCCCCAATGCCTGTTTGTAGTTGTGTGAATACAGGCTGCAAAACGATGTCCCGGTCAAGGGTCACGGTAATCGGATTTTGTTGCATGAGCGAAGTGTCTGAAATTCCACTCCATGAATCAAAAATATAGCCGGAGTCGGGAAGAGCGGTTACCGTTATACTACTACCGGCATTTTCGATATAGGCTGATGGTTCAGGCGTTGTCGTCCCGTGTTCCGAAGCAATGATATGAATGTACCTGTTTTCAGGATTTATCCATTGATACCACTTCTTCACAACAGCCTCGGCCGGCTTGAACCTGATCGATGGAGCCTTATCAATAGAACTCCAATAATTGTAGTTGAAACTATAGCATCCTGCAATCCAGTTCCTGGTGGTGATCTCATGCAAAATTGCTTCATAGTCGTCGGCCTGTTCCTGAACATCCACAGGTACGGTCGTGTCATCATCGTAATAGTAAAGCTGAGTTTCCCAATCCGGCGTATCAATGGTCGTCCCGTCATAACTGCATGCAGAAATCGAGTTTATAATAACTTTCTTGTTTAAGGCAGAAACCAATGGATAAAGATCATTGTCCAGTCCATCGGCTAACTTAGCCCGCATCCCGGATACTGTTGGCGTTTTGTCTGTTCCCAGTTTCCAGGGGAAAAAATTAGCAAGGATCATACCCAGATAATCTCCGGATTTATACAGATCAAGCTGTGGACCATATTTATTATACTGTATAACCATCTTGCCCTTGTATTGATCCTTAATGTCCCCAAGTAAAAGACCACCGATCGAATCAATGGCTGACTTTTCCTCATCATTGATCGACCAGAAACCGTTATTGGTCCACATTACAAACTGAAACATCTCAACCCCATAATCCTGCGCAATCTGGGCGTATCTTAAAATAATGGGTTCCCATGCATTCTTGAAATCGCCCCACCAGTCTGCCGAATGATAGGTAGTACAGGTGTCGGAAGTCATATACGGATAGATAAACGGAGAAAGATATACCTTTAATCCTTTTTTATGCGCATCGGTAATGATCCTGATAAGGATAGAATCCGGCATTGAGTTAATATTGTTGTCATCCATGACAGGGGACGGATAAAACTGCGTGATCGCTACGGCCGGAGAGACCTGCATCCAGTTGGCCCCACTGTTCATGATAATGTGATCCAGGGTATGATCATAAATATCCCCAGGGGCCCAGTAACGGTTCCACCAGAAATCAGGAAGCCATATGCCACATTGATAAGTTGAATCATTTAATGAATCAGGTGCACTCACCAGATAACCGGTAGTGTCAATGACAGGAAATTCTCCGTTGGCTGGCAACCACCGCCATTTATTAATTTCATCCTGAATTGTTACCGTTGATGTACCGATATGGATCGTACGTATGCCCATTTTATTCTTGTCGTCAAAGGATTCATCCGCACCGGAAGGCATAAAATTACGACAGTATTTGTAGTTTAGGTCCGTGCCTACGTCCAAAAGACCGGTGCTGATATCCGCAGTGTAAATACTGTCATTTTCTTTATGCAGCTTGAAAATGCACTGATCATATCCTTCCAGATTTTGAAAATAAACACATACCGATTCGTCCGGTGGAGTGTAGGTGTTTATTTTTACAGTGAAATGCAAATCAACCTCTTGAGGTGTTCCTGACGAAGAAAGAAAAATCCATATTGGAAACAATAAAAGTATTCTAATGTTTATCCTTTTCATTTCTCTTGATATTAAATTTTTCAAAAATACTTATATTTGATAAAAAATGTTTAAGCATTCCGGAAAATACTGCCATCCCTCAGGGTTTTTTCTTTTCTGATCCCAAAAACTTTTTTATCCACGGCCCCATACCATATATTAAAAGCATGATATAAAGGACCTGCAATAAAGGCTTGAATGATAACGCGAAAACAGTGAGAGCAGGGAACATCGTGGCCGCCACACTGAGTGATATAGCCTGTGAACTGGCTGTTGCCCCGAGAATGAGTATCATCCCCTGCTCATATTTAAATTTGAGTGATTTCTCCACAAACCCACTACCGCAATAACAAGTGCATCCTCGACACTGGCATCAGCTATGCGCGACCAACCGATTAGCATATTTGAACAGGGTATTGCTCCCACCATGATCAGGGCAAAAGCAATGTCCGGGTAGTTTTTTAGTATGCTCCTCGAAATGATAAAAGCCGTAACAGATGCAAAAACATAGGCAAATATCAACGTTACCGTGATCAATTTGAAATTTCTGCTTGATTTTTTTACCTTCTCAATGACCATCCCTGTGAGCATGGGATAGAGCCTGATCTCTCACCTTTTTTCAACTCTTTTATCAATTTATCTTTTTTTGATTCTTCTTGTTCAAACATTCTCAAAGCGGCTCTAATGACTTCACTTGCAGAAGAGTATTTCCCGGTTTTAATTTGCTGGTTAATAAAATTATCAAAATAATCACCTAACAAAATTGATGTATTCTTAGCCATAGTTTTAA
>WFSC01000301.1 GCA_015486185.1 Bacteroidales bacterium
GGTGAAAATATTGCCAAAGGGACAGCCATGGGGCTCGATCTGAAAATCAACGGTGAATTTGTTAAAGGGGTGGATTCATGGGCCAGCTTATCTTTCATGCATACCTGTGAAGATGTTTATAATGATTCGTGGACAGATAAAAACGGCGGAGTATTTTATCCGGGTTGTTATCCCCGGCCAACGGACCAGTTGATCAATTTCGGACTTTCCTTTCAGGATTATTTTCCAAACAACCCTTCTTTCAGAATGCACCTGGCCCTGTTCTATTCAACCGGTGTGCCTGTGCGGCCTCCCAATACGGAAAGATATGACCTGTTTTTCAGAATGCCTGCCTACAAGCGGGTTGACATTGGTTTTTCAAAGGATTTTGTAAAGACGAAAACCGGTGAAAATGAAAAACTCAGTAAGCACATACGGTCCATGCGTATCGGACTGGACATCTTCAATCTGTTCGGCAACAACAATGTAAGCTCCTACATGTGGGTCAATACCGTCAATAACCTCTCTCATGAGACCGGCTGGTATGCTGTTCCCAACTATCTTACATCCCGGAGAGTAAATATAATGTTCATGGTTGGGTTCTGATATCGCAGTTAAAACGATCCGGTTATTTTCCAAACACGTTCTGACTGGAAATAGCATCAACTGCAAGTCTCGTCCTTACCTGTTGTTCCCTTTCCCGTAAGCCTTCAGGCAACTTTTCCGGGTCACCGTAATAACCGATAGCAGCCATAGCCACCGGTTCAAAACCTTCCGGTATGCCCAGTTTTTCAACTGCCATTTTTTTGGAATAACCTCCCATCTGGTGAACAACCAGTCCCATTTCAGTAGCCTGGGCCAGCAAATTGCCCATTGCCATACCGGCCTCATACAGGGCAAAAGGGTTTTCATTGTTTTTATAGTCATAAAAGGTTTTGGCTACCGTAAGCATCAACACAGGTGCATGCTTTGCCCAGATCCGGTTTGCCGGCACAAGACAATCCAGAAAAGTCAAATAAGCTTCATCATCCCGGCAGGCATAAACAAACCGCCAGGGCTGTTCATTAAAGGACGAAGGTGCCCAGCGTGCCGCTTCAAACAATTGCTGAAGTAACTCCCGCTCCACCGGCCGGGAAGAAAACGCCAGCGGGCTCCATCTTTTTTTCAGGGCATCCATGATTTTATTGTTTGTTTTCATGTTAAAAAATTAAAATATACTATTTTTATGCTTTCTTTTGAAAGAAAAGCATTTTTTTCTAAAAATAAAAGGAGAAACAATAGTGTCCGGTAAAAAAGATAACCGAGGAATTATGAAAAGTTTATTAATATATTTTCGCGCAGAGGATACGGGATTATCTCCAGAAAGTGTCTTAATAAAGCATTTATACCGGACAACAGTAAAAGAACAACTAACTTAAAACATACAAAAATGACATCACAGGATTACATTAATCTGGAAGACAAATACGGAGCACATAACTATCATCCCCTGCCGGTAGTGCTGGATCGTGGGAAAGGAGTATATGTATGGGATGTTGAAGGCAAGCGTTACTTTGATTTTCTTTCGGCCTATTCGGCTGTCAATCAAGGTCACTGCCATCCGAAGATCATCGATGCCCTTACCGAACAGGCCCGGAAGCTTACGCTGACATCACGGGCATTTTACAACAGTTCACTGGGAGAATATGAAAAATTTATCACGGAATATTTTGGTTACGACAAGGTATTGCCTATGAACAGTGGCGCCGAAGGAGATGAAACGGCGCTGAAACTTTGCCGCAAATGGGCATATAAAGTAAAAGGCATCCCTGAAAACCAGGCCAGGATCATTGCCTGTGAGGGGAACTTTCATGGCCGTACCATTACCATTATATCCATGTCAACCGATCCGGATGCCAGAAACGATTTCGGACCTTATACGCCGGGATTTACGATCATTCCCTATAATGACCTGGATGCATTGGAAAAGGAACTGGCCTCCGATCCGAACATTGCAGGTTTTCTGGTAGAACCGATCCAGGGAGAAGCAGGTGTATATGTTCCCGATGAGGGGTATCTGAAGAAAGCCTATGAATTATGCAAAAAATACAATGTCCTCTTTATTGCCGACGAAGTACAGACAGGCCTTGCACGTACCGGGAAACTGCTGGCCTGTGATCACGAAGGTGTACGGCCCGATATTCTGATCCTGGGGAAGGCTCTTTCGGGTGGTGCCTATCCTATATCTGCCGTACTGGCTGATGATGAGATCATGCTGACCATTTTGCCCGGTGAACATGGTTCCACCTTTGGCGGCAATCCATTGGCTGCAAGGATAGCTATTGCAGCATTGGAAGTGATCAGGGACGAGAACCTCGCAGAGAATGCCGCCCGTTTGGGAGAGATTTTCCGGAAAGAAATGAAAAATATCAAATCGGAGATGATAGAACTGGTACGCGGAAAGGGATTACTTAATGCGGTTGTCGTTCGTCCGAAAAGCGGCAAGACAGCCTGGGATATATGCCTTACCATGAAAGACAACGGACTGATCGCCAAGCCAACACACGACCATATCATCCGTTTTGCACCTCCTCTTGTGATCACGGAAGAGCAATTATATGAAGCCATTGATATTATCAGGAAATCTTTCGCTGAATTTGAATAAGAACTCAATAATATGAAAAATACTATAATTATCTCATTGCTGGCCGGTATTATACAGTTCTCCTGTCAGTCTGAAAAAACCATAAAAGATATGGCACTCAACCCGGAAGACCTCGACACTACCGTAAGTCCCGCAGTAGATTTTTATCAGTATGCCAATGGCGGATGGATGAAACATCATCCGCTACCTGCTGATAAGGGAAGATACGGAACCTTTGATGAGTTACAGGAGCAAAATAACAAAAGAATACAGGAACTGATCCTTGACCTTTCCAATCATACCCAGCCGAAAGGTTCCGTATCCCGGAAAGTCAGTGATTTTTATGCTTCAGGTATGGACACAACCGGCATAGAGAAGCTGGGTATCACCCCATTGCAAAAAGAGATCGGGAGGATCCAGGGACTATCTTCCGGCAAAGATGTTATGGAAGAAACAGCACATCTTCAACAGATGGGCATCCCGGTCCTATTTAGCTTTTATGGTAATCTGGACCCCAAAAACAGTACCATGGTCATTGCACATCTGGGCCAGGGTGGACTGGGCATGACCGATCGCGATTATTATGTTAAAAATGATCCCAGGTCAACGAATATGCGCAAGGCCTATCTTGACTACATAAAAAAAACGTTCATTTTGCTGGGAGATAACAAAAAAGACGCGGTCGTAAAAGCCGGAAAGATCATGGAACTGGAAACAAAGCTGGCCAAAGCCTCCATGACCCGGCTGGAACGGCGTGATCCGTTAAAGACCTATCATAAAATGAGCTACCTGGAATTACAAAAGGAAACTCCCGCTATCCCCTGGAAACTTTACTTTAAAGACATCCGTCTTCCGGAACCCGGGGATCTCAACATTACGCAACCCGACTTTCTCAGTGAGATAAACAGTTTGATAACATCCGTTCCGGCAGACACCTGGAAGGCTTATCTGACCTGGCACCTGATCAATAGCCTGGCACCTTATCTGAATGAGGATTTTGTTCAGGCACATTTTGATTTTTACGGGAAAGTTGTTCAGGGAACAGAGGTCATGGAACCCCGTTGGAAGAGGGTTGTCCATGCTACCAATAATGCCATGGGCGAAGCACTGGGACAGATGTATGTGAAAAAATATTTTCCTCAGGAAGATAAAGAACGGATGGTTGTTCTGGTAGGTAATCTGAAAAAGGCTTTTGCCGAAAGAATAAAAAAGGCAGACTGGATGAGTAAGAAAACCAGGGAAAATGCCCTGGAGAAACTGAAAGCCATGAATCTGAAAATAGGTTATCCTGACAAATGGAGGGATTATTCCGGCCTCACCATTAAAAAAGACAGCTATGTCCTGAATGTTCTGCGGGCCAATGTCTTCAATTTTGACTACATGAAAAACAAGATCGGCAAAAAACGTGATCCTGCCGAATGGCTCATGACTCCCCAAACGGTAAATGCCTACAATAGTCCTACACGCAATGAAATATGTTTTCCTGCCGGTATCCTGCAGCCTCCCTTCTTTTATCCCGGTGCAGATGATGCCGTGAATTACGGAGCTATCGGGGTGGTTATTGGTCATGAAATGACCCATGGCTTTGATGACAAAGGCCGCCTGTATGATAAAGATGGTAATCTGAACAACTGGTGGACTGAAGAAGATGCAAAGAATTTCAAGAAACGGGCTGAAGTGCTGGTAAAGCAATTCGATTCATTTATTGTTCTGGATACGATTCATGCCAATGGGAAACTGACACTGGGAGAAAACATTGCTGATCTGGGGGGATTGAATATTTCTCATGATGCCTTCCGTAAGGCTACAGAAGGGAAAAAACTGCCACTGATCAGCGGTTTTACGCCGGATCAACGCTTTTACCTGGCTTATGCCCATGTATGGGCTCAGAATATCAGGAATAAAGAAATCCTGCGACGTACCCAGGAGGATGTTCATTCGCTGGGAAGATTCAGGGTCAATGGTCCCTTACGCAACCTTGAACCTTTTCTGAAAGCTTTCCATGTAAAACCGGGTGATCCGATGTACCTGCCACCGGAAGAAAGGGCAAAGATCTGGTAATATACTGAATACTATACGATTATTTATTAAACACCCTCTCAATTAGATTTTAGCTATGAAAAGAAATTTTCTTTTGGTTATTATCTTGTCGCTTTTTATTCCGGTAATAACCGGTAGCAGAAACATTCCTGCTGCCACCGGTAAGGTTACTCCGGATGATTATGACAAATACGAGTACAGGATCCCCATGCGTGACGGGGTTCATCTGTTCACCTCTGTCTATGTTCCGAAAGACCACAAGCACAAGTACCCTATTTTACTAAACCGTACGCCTTATTCGGTAGCTCCTTACGGTAAAGAGAAGAAAAAGCATCTCGGACCTTCCCATCTTTTTATGCAGGAAAAATATATTTTTGTTTATCAGGATGTACGTGGAAGGTTTATGTCAGAAGGGACATTTGTAAATATGCGTCCAATACAGGATCACAGGAACCATCCGGAAGCTGTGGACGAAAGCACCGATACATGGGATACGGTTGACTGGCTGATCAAAAATATCAGTGAGAATAACGGAAAGGTCGGCATCTGGGGCATTTCCTATCCGGGATTTTATTCTTCCTGTGCAGCAATTGATGCCCATCCGGCAGTAAAAGCTATTTCGCCACAAGCTCCGATCGCGGATTGGTTTTTTGATGATTTCCACCATCACGGAGCTCTTTTTCTACCCCATGGATTTAATTTTTTGGCCATTTTCGGACAACTCAGGCCCAAACCAACCACCAAATGGGGCGCAAGATTCAATCACGGAACCCCGGACGGTTATGAGTTTTTCATGAACATGGGTCCTTTATCAAACGCCAATAAAAAATATTTCCATCATAACATTGCGTTCTGGGATTCGATGACAGTTCATCCCGACTATGATTCTTTCTGGCAGGCAAGAGACCTTCTTCCTCACCTGAAGAATGTACGTCCTGCCATACTGGTAGTGGGTGGATGGTACGATGCCGAAGACCTTTACGGTACGTTTGCCACTTATCAAACAATTGAAAAAAACAGTCCGGGGTGTGAAAACCGTATTATTATTGGTCCCTGGCGTCATGGCGGGTGGGCCCGGAGCAGCGGAGATCATTTAGGGTATGTGTGGTTTACTATCGATCCGGCACCCTCGGAATATTATCAGAATAATATTGAATTTCCTTTCTTCCAGTATTATCTGAAAGGGAAAGGGAGTTTAAAGCTACCCGAAGCTACTATGTATGAGACCGGCACCAATGAATGGCGTACTTTCGATACATGGCCTCCCAGGCACACCAAACCACAATCTCTTTATTTTACAGTTGATCATCATCTTTCATTTTCAGAACCTACAGACACCGGTTTCAACGAGTTTGTCAGCGATCCGGCCAAGGCGGTACCTTATAGTGAGCGGACCACCACCGGCATGTCTGCACAGTATATGACTGATGATCAACGTTTTGCAGGGAGACGCCCGGATGTATTGGTATATGAGACTTCTCCGCTGGAGCAGGATCTGACCATAGCAGGTAAACTCCTGGCCAGACTGCATGTGTCAACTACCGGCACTGCAGCCGACTGGGTGGTCAAATTGATAGATGTCTATCCGGATGATTTTCCTGATTTTAAAGGTAACCCTCCGACCATACACATGGGAGCTTATCAGCAAATGGTACGCAGTGAAGTGTTCCGCGGCCGTTACCGTTATAGTTATGAGCATCCGGAACCTTTTGTCCCCGGTCAGATCGCCACTGTTAACATCCCTCTTCAAGATGTTCTGCATACATTCAAAAAAGGACACCATATTATGATCCAGGTACAGAGTACCTGGTTTCCGCTGGTAGACCGTAATCCGCAGAAATATGTAAAGAATATTTACCTGGATACCAAACCGGAAGATTTTGTCAGCGCAACTCACCGGGTTTATACCGGTGGGAAAAATGCATCAAAAATTGAGTTCAAAATATTGGAATAGGTTTCTTATTCTGAGTCCGTTCATGCCTTTCGGGGAACTTTTGTTTTCCTGATTTTTATGCCTAAGTATTTTAGCCGCTATCGCCTCCATATTTTCTGAATCTCTTCCAGGGTTTTTCCTTTGGTTTCGGGTACGAGTTTCCAGACAAACCATGCGGCCAGGATCCCCATCAAGGCATAGATCCAGTAAGAGAATCCATGGTGGAATATTTTGATCAGGGTACTGTTATCATTCATCACCGGGAATGTCCAGGATACGATCAGGTTGGCAACCCATTGTGCTGCCACGGCAATAGACATAGCCCCTCTGATACTGTTGGGAAATATCTCTGACAGAAGCACCCAGGTAACCGGTCCCCAGGACATAGCAAAGGAGGCCACATAAGTAAGCATAAAGATCAGGGCTGCCATGCCCATTTTCTGGAAATAAAATGTAAAGCCCAGGGAAAACATAGAGACGGCCATTCCCAGGGCACCTATAATCTGCAGGGGTTTTCTTCCAAAACGGTCAACCGTCATAATAGCCAATATGGTAAACAGCAGGTTAATAGTACCTACAATCACCGTCTGCAAAAGGGCGGTATCTGTCCCGGATCCCATGTTTCTAAAGATCTCCGGGGCATAATACAAGACCACATTAATACCGACAAACTGCTGAAATACCGAGAGCATGATCCCGATAAAAATGACCATACCGCCAAAAGAAAGCCAGGGTACTGATTTTTCTTTCAGGGTATCCCGTATTTCAGCCAGAACAGTTCCGGCATGAATCCTCCCCACCACCTTGTTGAGGACAGATTCGGCCTTTTGCTCCTCCCCTGCCAGTACCAGGTAGCGGGGTGTTTCGGGAACAAAGAAAAGCAAAACCAGGAACAGGGAGGCCGGAATGGTTTCGGAAGCGAACATCCAGCGCCAACCGGTATTGGTCAGCCAGGTATCGTTACCATGGTGACTGTAGGCAATATAATAATTCACAAAATAGACGATCAGCATGCCGAAGATAATGGCAAACTGGTTCCATGAAACCAGACGTCCCCGCATTCTGGCCGGGGCGATCTCTGCAATATACATAGGGGACAACATGGAAGCCAGTCCCACTCCGATGCCGCCGATAATACGATAGATCATAAAGGAGATAACAGGCTGTACGAGGAAGATATCCATTTTTTCAGGGATAGCCGAACCCACCGCCGACAGGGTAAATAAAAGAGCTGCCAGGACGAGTCCCTTTTTCCTTCCCATCTTCCGGCTTACAAAACCACCTATACTACCCCCGATGATACAACCAACCAGTGCTGATGAAATGACAAATCCTTTCAGGGAGTTAGCTGTTTCTTCGGTCAGGGTAAGGGGATTATCAAAGAATTTAATAAGGGCCAACACGGTCAGCAGTGCTATTGTCAGGGTAATAATAAAGCCTTTTTTTCGGCCATATAGTTTTACCAGGATAGCTCCTGCTGCATACAGGATAATAGCTACTACAACCCCCACACTGATCCTGTATTGCAATATAACACTGGAAGCGACCTGTGCATTCTGATGCAATGAATCAATAAAGAACCCCTGTAATGATTTCACGGCCCCTGATATTACGGCTGTATCATACCCAAACAAAAGACCTCCCAGGGTGGCCACCATGGTAATAGACATGATGTATGCCCGGCTCCCCTGATCATTTGTATCTATCATGATATCAAATATATTGATTCAGCAATTGTTCGAACCATTCCTGTTTTCCACTGATCCTTCGTGGCTCGCCATACCGGCCGGCCAGCTCGTGCAGTTGCTCTATGGTCAGTTTACCGGCTTCAAAATCAGCACCCGTGCCGCTATCAAAAGAGGCATATCTATCCTTTCTTTTTTGGAGATACGGGGATTCTGTCAGGATCCGGTCGGCTACTTCCAGTGCCCGGGCAAAGACATCCATAGCAGCAATATGAGCTATAAATATATCTTCCAGGTCTGTAGAATTTCTACGGGTTTTAGCATCAAAATTTACTCCTCCCGTTGTAAATCCGCCTGCTTCCAATATAACAAGCATAGCCTCTACCGTTTCATAGATATTGATAGCAAACTGATCGGTATCCCATCCGTTCTGGTAGTCGCCCCGGTTGGCATCGATACTTCCAAGCAATCCTGCATCGGCAGCAGCCTGCAGTTCATGCTGAAAAGTATGCCCGGCCAGGGTGGCATGGTTTACTTCAATATTTAATTTAAAGTCCTTGTCCAGACCATAATGTCGTAAAAAACCAATAACTGTTTCCGCATCATAGTCGTACTGATGTTTGGAAGGTTCCATGGGTTTGGGCTCGACAAGGAAGGTCCCTGTAAATCCGTTTTTACGGCCATAATCACGGGCCATGGAAAGAAAACGGGCCAGATGATCCTTTTCCCTTTTCATATCAGTATTGAGCAAAGAAAGATAACCTTCCCTCCCACCCCAGAAAACATAATTTTCACCACCGAGGGCAATGGTGGCATCCAGGGCGTTCTTCACCTGGGCGCCTGCCCTGGCCACTACCTGGAAGTCAGGATTGGTAGCTGCTCCATTCATATAACGCGGATGGGTAAAAAGGTTGGATGTTCCCCAAAGAAGCTTTACACCCGAAAGTTGCTGTTTTTCCCTGGCATAATCCACCATTTGCGCTATTCGTTTTTCCGAACCGGCAAGCGTATCATCCTCTTCTACCAGGTCAAAGTCATGAAAACAGTAATAAGGAACACCCAGTTTGGTAAAAAACTCAAAAGCGGCATCCATTTTGGCCCTGGCACGGTCCATGGGCGTATCGTACGCATTCCAGGGAAACTCTTTCGTACCGGCACCGAAAGGGTCGCTTCCCGTATTACCGAACGTATGCCAGTAGGCTACGGCAAAACGAAAATGATCCTTCATTTTTTTCCCGCGTATTATTTTATTCTCATCATACCATTTAAAGGCCAACGGATTATCGGATCCTTTACCTTCATATGGTATCTTTCCCGTCTCGGGAAAATACTCTTTTTGTCCGGTTAAAACATTCATGTTGAAATATTTATTAATAAAAATTTAATGGACAGGTAGCATAAAATGAGGCAACAGAAATCACGGAGAGTTGGGGTTTACCATTTTCATAAGCGTTTCATTCCATTTATTATAAGCTTTCTCATATTGTTCGGTCAGCAAGGGCTGAGGTTCGACCGTTCTGACCATCTCCAACGAACGAAAGCATTCTTCCGGAGAATGATAATATCCACTACCTAATCCTGCTGCCAGGGCAGCACCCTGAGATCCGTCCGTGTCGAATAGTTCAATACGGGTGTGGGTACTATTAGCTACCGCCTCGGCAAATACCGGGCTCAAAAACATATTGGCATGGCCTGCACGGATCACTTCCGGTTTAATGCCCGTTTCCTTCATGATCTCCAATCCGTAGCGAAAAGCAAAAGCAATTCCTTCCTGGGCTGCCCTGATCATATGAGCCCGGGAATGAACAGTAAACTCAAGGCCTGAGAACAAGGCTCCCGGGTTGCGATTGTTCAGTATTCGTTCGGCACCGTTACCAAAAGGCAATACTACCAATCCTTCCGCACCTACCGGAATAGCAGCAGCTTCATTATTCATATCAGGATAACTCATCGTTCCGGAAACATTTTTCCGCAACCAGGCATTCAGTATGCCGGTACCGTTTATACAAAGTAAAACTCCATACCTGTTTTCGGGAGGTTGGTGGTTCACATGAACAAAGGTATTGACTCTGGATAACGGATCATATTTCTTTTGGTCGCTGACTCCATAGATCACACCCGAAGTACCGGCCGTAGCAGCTATTTCACCAGGATTCAACACATTCAGGGAGAAGGCATTATTGGGTTGGTCACCTGCCCGGTAAGTTACCGGAGTACCGGGTGATAATCCCAGTTCACGGGCTGCCTCTTCCGACAGGATGCCCTGTTCTCCAAAAACAGGTATAATATCGGGAAACAGGTTCAGATCGAATCCGAAATAATCTGTTATCAATGAAGAAACATCATTCTCTTTGAAGTCCCAGAAAACCCCTTCTGACAAGCCGGTAATGGTAGTGGAAATCTCACCTGTCATTTTCATGGCAATATAATCTCCCGGCAGCAGGAACTTCCATGTTTTTTCATATATTTCCGGTTCATTTGTTTTGACCCATGCCAGTTTGGAGGCTGTGAAATTACCGGGTGAGTTAAGCAGATGATCCAAACATTTTTCTTTTCCTATGGTCTCAAAGGCTATCCTTCCTGTTTCCACGGCCCGGCTGTCACACCATATAATGGAAGGCCGCAACACATTTCTCTTTTTATCGATCAGTACCAGCCCGTGCATCTGGTAAGAGATCCCAATAGCCCGGATCTGTTCCGGTTCTACAACCGATTTTTCCAACAACCTGTGGGTAACCGTCACCAGATTGTTCCACCACATTACAGGATCCTGTTCAGCCCATCCGGGTTTTGGGGCATCAATGGGCATCTCTTCCTCGGGCCAGGCAGATGCAGAAAGCACTTTCCCTTTTTCACCCTCCATAAGGGTAGCTTTTACCGAGGAACTTCCTACATCATAGCCCAGGAACAACATTTGTTTGTGGTTTGTGGTTTATCTAAGCATCGATATTGGCATATTTGGCATGTTTTTCGATGAACTCACGGCGTGGGGGGACTTCATCTCCCATCAGCATGGAAAAGATACGGTCTGCTTCGGCAGCGCTTTCTATAGTTACCTGCCTCAGGGTCCGTTTTTCAGGATTCATAGTAGTATCCCACAACTGTTCTGCATTCATCTCGCCCAGACCTTTATATCTTTGTACTGAAATACCGGCCTTTTCCCCTCCAAATTCTTCCGTAGCCTGCAGTCTTTGCTGTTCGGTCCAGCAATATTTATAGTTCTTTCCTTTCTTCACCAGATAAAGAGGGGGTGTGGCAATATACAGGTAACCGTTCTTGATCAGTTCCTGCATATATCTGAAAAAGAAAGTCATGATCAGTGTCGTAATATGACTGCCATCCACATCGGCATCAGTCATGATAATGATCTTATGATAACGTAATCCGGAGAGGTCGAGGGCTTTGCTGTCTTCTTCAGTACCGATAGAAACGCCCAATGCCGTAAACATGTTTTTGATCTCTTCGTTTTCAAATATTTTATGCATCATCGCCTTTTCCACATTCAGGATCTTCCCGCGCAGGGGGAGAATGGCCTGAAATTGTCTGTCTCTGCCCTGTTTGGCTGTTCCACCGGCCGAGTCTCCTTCGACGAGAAATATTTCGGTCCCTTCGGGGTCTTTCTGTGCACAATCGGCCAGTTTCCCCGGCAGGCCCGATCCGGACAGTACATTTTTCCGCTGTACCAGTTCGCGTGCTTTACGCGCTGCATGCCGTGCCGTGGCAGCCAGAATGACTTTCTGGACAATGGTTTTGGCATCTTTTGGATTTTCTTCCAGGTAATTGGCCAGGGCAGTGCTGACAGCCTGGTCCACGGCGCCCATAACTTCCGAGTTGCCCAACTTTGTTTTGGTTTGCCCCTCAAACTGGGGTTCCTGAACTTTTACCGAGACAATAGCAGTCAGTCCTTCGCGAAAATCATCCCCATTAATATCGAATTTGAGTTTGGCGGTCATCCCCGACTTCTCGGCATAGGATTTCAGCGTACGTGTCAGTCCCCTGCGAAAGCCTGAAAGATGGGTGCCCCCTTCAATGGTATTGATATTATTAACGTAAGAGTGAATATTTTCAGAGAAGGAGGTATTATATTGCATGGCTATCTCAACGGGAATACCATTTTTCTCCGTGTCTATATAGATTGGCTTTTCGATCAATGATTCCCGGGTTGAATCCAGGTAACGGACAAACTCCAGTAATCCTTCTTCGGAAAAAAATACGTCATGTCGATATTTATTTTCCTCTGGCAGATTAGTTTCACTTTCTTCCTGCCCGTTTCCGTTACCATTTCCATTTTCCATAAGTTCCCGTTTATCTGTCAGGGTAAGACGAATACCCTTATTCAGGAAGGCCAGTTCACGCAGGCGGGCGGCCAGTATCTCATACTTAAAATCAGTAGTAATAAAAATAGTATCATCGGGTTTGAAAGTAACGAGGGTGCCGGTTTTATCTGTTTTACCTGTGACCGTCACTTCACCCAAAGGCTTTCCCTTACTATATTCCTGGACATAAATACTACCATTCCGGTGGATTTCAGCACGCAGATAACCTGATAAAGCATTTACACAGGAAACACCTACTCCATGTAATCCCCCGGAGACCTTATAGGAATCTTTATTAAATTTTCCACCGGCATGCAAAACGGTCATCACGACTTCGAGGGCCGAACGTCCCTCTTTTTCATGCATATCTACCGGTATGCCCCGGCCATCATCCACAATGGTTATCGAACCGTCTTCATTTATGGTAACATCAATCTTCGAACAGTACCCTGCCAATGCTTCATCGATAGAATTATCTACCACCTCATATACCAGGTGATGTAAACCTTTTTCACTTACATCTCCAATATACATGGCAGGTCTTTTACGAACCGCTTCCAGTCCCTCCAACACCTGAATATTCTCTGCCGAATATTCATTACTACCATTTTTCTTCATTTCCTCTGTCATAGTATTTTTATTTAAAAAGTTTCCTTTTTCCGGAGCTTTTCCGGGATCTCAATGTTTTTTTTCCTACTATTTTTAGATTTATAATCTAGCTGCTATTGCTATATAATATGCCTTCCGATACAACTTCCCTTTTCTTTTTGTCACATTTCATAACTCATTATTAAACAAAAGTATATAAAACATATATTTTACCCGTTTTTTAGGTTATGCAAATATAGTAAATTTTAATGATAATCAGGCAATTAAGCACACTTTTCTCCTCTTTTTTATTAACAAAAAATAAACAGAAACACCTTACCGCGAGGTTCCCTGTTGTTAATATGTTGAAAAGCTTGAACTAATGGTTATAAACCTCTGAATTACAATGAATATGTGAATCCACCCATAATAAAGAAACCTTGTGTGGGATATTGGTTCCAGGTTTCATACCTGATGCCAGCCATATTATTCAACCGTAGAAAGAAGGAAAGGATTTTCCGGTAGCGGTATTCAATACCGAGATTAAGATCAGGATAGCTTTTTAGCAGGATGGTTTGCGGTATGGGGTCAGGCGACAGGGCAAACCGTTTTCCTATATACATCATATCTGCTGTCAGCAGAATCTTTTCCCTCAGGTCATATCTCAGTCCGAAGGAAGCTTTTAGCTCCGGTTCATGCCATGGTTTTGGAATAGAAGACATCGTATAACTGTTATACCGGCCCCATAAGCGCAAGGACAGTTTTTTTCCAACCTGCGTGATGAACTCTCCTGAAATATGGGCTATCTGGACATCATCATACAAAACGTAAAACTGGTTTCCTACCCCATTGGTATCATTCACAAAAAACGGCATATTGTCCACAAGTGCATAGGAACCATAAAGTTTATAAGCTGTTCCCGGTGCAAATGACCCGGAAAGGCCCAGGTAGAAATCCATTTTACGGTCTGAATTTTGCACATATAAACCGGGTTTTACATAAGGATTTATACTTGTTATGGTTTGATAATCATTAACTTTCATTCCACCATCCATACCCAGGTATGCCAGGAGATACCCGGGAATGATTTTAAACTGAAAACGAACGCGCGGATACAGTCTTACCGTCGTATTACCCTGCATTGCGTCCACCGTACCTACAATGGAAGCTTTTATTCTCCATTCGGAAGTTGACTGAAAATACCAGGGTTCGATATTAGCAACGGTCATATAATCTCCCGTAGAATACATATTCGTATAAAAATAGCTGACATCGGCGTTCAACCCAAGGGTTTTTTTCTGTAACATTTTAAAGATCCCGGCCTTAAATTTCACGCCATGCTGATAATTACTGTACTTATCAGAAAAATAATCATATCTTATGCGGAAATCATAATTCAAATGATTGGAATCGGCATGCGTGGAATAGAGGTGGATGGTTGCTCCCGGATCCAGGTAGGCCTGTTTAATATCATCTTTGGAAAGAACGGTATCCAACACGGGATTATAACCGTAAAAATAATTCCGGTTTCTGTTCAGAAAAAGGCTTCCCCCGATATTCACTGAATTACGGTACATTTTCTTACCGTAGAACATAAGATTCGTATTACCATAATTTCCATCCACTTTTTTCCCGTTACCGAGTTTCACATTTCCATAAGAAGAAAGGCTTCCCAGGTAAAATCCATACGCATGGTCGCGTGAGCGCAAGCTGGTAATACTGATCTCTGCCAACGGGGTAATATAATTGCCTATACCCAGTTTCAGATAGCTTTTATAGAGTCTGGGAATAGATTCTCCGGTCATACGTGCAGGTTTGATCGGCCTTGGCTGATAAGGCATCATCATAGGGTGCGGAGAAATCTGATAATGGATCGAGGGATGATATTTTGTCGTATCCTCTGTTACGGGGGGAATATTTATTTTACGTGCTCCGGATAAGACCGGTTCATAGGGCTTAACCACTTTTACTTCTTTTTTTATCTCTTCCTGTTGAGCCCGGGCAAGGGGCGAGAACAGGAAGAAAGCCCCTGTAAGGATCAGAAATAACGGGTATATATTTTTTCTCCTCATCATCCTGTAATTATTTCTAATGGTAAGCAAGCACTTCCACCAGTAGTTGATGTTTTAATGGTATCCGGAGGTTGTTCAAGAGAATCTCCGGGGGCATTCATCAGCTTCTGATAATTTTCAATATCCTTTAGTTTTTGTCTGACTTCATCCAGAATTCCGTCATTTGTTTTTTTATAGTACTCCAGCAGGCTTTGCAATGTATATTTTGCCTGCAAAATATCATTCTTATCGAGACTGATGTCAGAGAGCAATAAGAATGCCCTGGCCATCCAGTAAGAATGGGGTGTGCTCATATTAATAAAGTTCGTGATCACTTTTTCTGCATCATCTTTTTTACCCAGTTGATATAACAGTTCTGCCACCCTGTATTTTGATTCGGCTCCTTCAGGACTGGAAACTTCTACAGCTACTTTCCGGTATGCTGTAAGGGCTTTTTCTTTTTCTCCCAACGCCTGCAATGCCTTTGCCATTTTGAACCAGGCTTCCCTGGCCTCTTCCTCGGTCAGGTTATTCATTTTTACAATTTCCTTCGCAATGGTAACGACAGACCGGTAATTTTTCAGGGCCCAGGTACAACGCAGTTGTCCGATCCTTGCTATCAATATGTTCTTTTGCTGCTCGGCTACTTTCTCAAGCAATACATAATCTTCCAGGGCAGCATTATAGTTTTCCTTATCGAACAAAATACCGGATGAAGCCAGGAGGGCAGCCTCCGTAAAAAGGTTACGCGGCTGGCGTATTATATACTGATAATGTTTTAGCGCTTCATCATTCTCACCCTTTCTATAATAACATTCAGCCAGATAAAAATGAGCATTTATCCTGAAAACGCCATCAGGGAACTTTTCAAGGTAGCGTGTCAGCACGTCCTCTGCTTTGGGACAATTGCCATTCATATAAAGATTTTCTCCTGAAATATACATCAATGAATCTTCTTCGGCCTGACTGACATTGGCAAAACCACCCAATTTACGGGCATAAGCAAAATAGGCTTCCACATCATTCATATCCACATATACATTTTTCAGTCCTGTCAATGCATTGCGGGCCTCAGGGGTCCCGGGATATTTTTCTATCAATTGTTTATAGCTTTTTATAGCGTCCTTATAATCATTCCGGTTATAATAGATCAGACCGATCTGAAGATAAGCCTTGGGAACATAGGAACCGGATTGAAAGGAATAAATGATTTCCTGAAAATCTTTCAGAGACGCTTCCGGTTTATGAACATCCAGATAGGCGAGGCCTCTTTCATAATATGCATCATCCAAATAGGTTGATCCGGGAAATTTTTCAATCAGGGTGGACATATCCCTGATCTTTGCCAGGGGATTTTTCAGTAACCCGTAAGAGAATCCTCTTTGGAACAAGGCATAGTCTGCATTTGTTTTCCCAGCGTTATAAGCTTTGGCATAGTAATCGACTGCCTGTTTAAATTCTCTTCGGATAAAAGCACAATCTCCCAGCCGGTTATAGGTATCTGCCACAAGTTTGGGCCGGGTATTTTTTGTAAAATTCAGATATTTACGAAACCAGACAGCAGCATCCCCGTATTTTTTCTCATTAAAGTAAACATACCCAATGTTATAATGGGCTGTAGAATACTCAGGCAGAGAAATAGCACCGGGACTGTAAATAAATTTCCTGTAGGCATCGATAGCATTCCGTGTATCGTTCAGGCGATAATAGGCTTCACCCAGCCAGTACCATGCCCTGGCACGGAGGATTTGATCATAGATACCGTATTTTAATGACTTATTAAGAAGGATAATAGCATTATCAGGATCACCCGAACGCAATAATTCCAGTGCCCGGTAAAATGCCACTTTCTGATAAGCCTTTTTCATTTCATCATTTTTGTCCCTGATCTGATCAAGGGACTCAAGCGCCATTTTATAGTTTTTTGTATTCAGATAAGCCAATACCAGGTAATGATAGGCTTCATTGATCCTTTTGGAATAAGGATAGGTATCTATATAATTTTTCAGTGCACGGATCGCGTCATTGAAAGGGGAATAGGAAAGCTCAAATGTCAGTTTTGCATAGTTGAACATTGCATCTTCCCTGATATTCGGATCAAAATCCATGGAGGAAGCTGAAGAAAAGGATATACCGGCCTTTTTCTTATCACCCAAATGGAGGAAGCAATCTGCCAGAAGGTAGTAAGTGTTCTGTGCCAGTTTATCCTTGTTTCCGGTAGCATACGTAAGGTGTTTAACAGCCAAATCATATTGTCCGGTTTTATAATAGCAATATCCGAGCTCATAATGTTCCTGGCGGTTCAGTGATTTTTCTTCCGCATATTTCTCCAGATAAGGCAAAGCTTTTTCATATTCTCCCTTTTGGAACCATGCATCTCCCACATAACGGGTTATCTCAGCAGCACGTGTTGGCGTAGCATGCGTCAGGATATTCGGAGCATAGGAAAGGATCTCATCGTATTTTTTTTGCAGATAAAGTATCTGAACGATATAATAAGGCACAATGGATGAAAAATTTTCATCCGTAGTAAGCCGCCTGAATTCCTTTAGGGCCGTCTGGTAGTTTTTCTCCATGTAGGCAATATGAGCATAATAATAAATCGCCGGAGCGGTATAATCGCTTTTAATATCTTTGATCTCATAAAAAGCAAGTTTGGCCTTATCATAATCCCTGTGCATAAAATAAGCGTATCCCAGCTTAAAATAATATTCGGCCGTTTCTTCTTCCGATAAAGAAGAAATATCCACTTTATTGAAGTATTCAATAGCTTTTCTGTAGCTTTTTTTCTGATACTGGAACAATGCCATTTCGTATATGGCTTTTTTTATCAGGGAACTTTCCGGATGGTTGCTTATAAAAGCAAACAAACGAAATTCAGCATCATTATTAAAGAGATAAACGGCACATTTGGCAGCATAAAATTCAGAAAGCACTGTCAGAAAATTTTCATTTCCCTGATCTTTCCTCACAATTTGATCAAAAAGTTTCTGGGCAGCCACATATTTTTGCTTTTCATAAAGGTCCTGTGCTTTTCTGTATTCATACTCTTCCGTGGTAAAATAATGCGATTTCTGTGCCCGCAAAGCAGGCAGGGCCATAAAAAGGAACCCGGAAAACAGGATTATATATGAAAATTTTTTAGGCATAGTATTTTTTTCAGCGGATAAATTTAACTATTCTAACGGTTAAAGATGCGTGTTAGTATAGGTTTTAATTAACAGTCTTTTGTTAATTTCCCTGAAAAAATCCACAGGATTGTAAAACAAAATTGTAATTTTGAGCCAAACAGTATCTATTTAATGCCTGTATGGAGGAAAAAACACTTATAGAATTCCGGAATTGTAACCTTTTCCAAAAAGACCATCTTGTACTCAAAGATATTTCTTTCAGCGTATTGCCGGGAGAGTTTGTTTATCTGATCGGGAAAGTAGGAAGCGGAAAAACAACACTTATCAAGACCATTAATGCCCAAATACCATTAAAGGAAGGGTTTGCCCGCATTGGAGATTTTTATCTGAAGACATTAAAGAAAAAACAGGTGCCGCTTCTCCGCCGCAATCTTGGGATCGTCTTTCAGGATTTTCAATTACTTACAGACCGTACAGTACATGATAATCTTTCTTTTGTACTCAAAGCCACCGGATGGAAGGACAGAAAAAAAATCGATAAACGCATTCATGAAGTACTGGAAATGGTAAATATGGAATACAAGGGTTATAAGTTGCCGCATCAGCTATCGGGAGGAGAACAACAACGTATCGTGATTGCCCGGGCCTTGTTGAACCACCCGCAGATCATTTTGGCTGACGAACCCACCGGAAACCTTGACCCGGACACTTCGGAAGGGATACTTAATCTGCTGCTTGATATCAGTCGTACAGGCTGTACCGTACTTTTTGCAACACATAACTACAGTCTGCTAAAAAAATATCATTCACGGACTTTAAAATGTGAAGACCTACACCTTACAGAAGTACAAAAAGAAGAAGAAATAGATTTTAACAGCATTATCAATGCGTGATCGTCGTCTTCCGGCAATATTTTCTACTGTATCCGGACAATAATGATCGAAAAAATCAAAAATCAGAGGTTATAAAAAGAAATTATTTATAACTTTACTTGAAAATTTTAACCTTAAAAATTATACGGCTATGGCTTTATTAATCACAGATGAATGTATTGCATGCGGTGCATGTATAACAGAATGCCCGAACGAAGCGATCAGTGAGGGTGAACCCTATGTAATCAATCCGGATTTGTGTACGGAATGTGTGGGTTTCTATGATGAACCACAATGTCAATCTGTTTGTCCGGTAGATTGCATTATTCCTGATCCGGATCATAAGGAAAGCAAAGAAGAGTTGCTTGAAAAGAAGAAACGTATTCATGGAGAATAAAAAAAAAGAGGCCTTTTGCGAAAGGCCTCTTTTTTTAGCTATACCACATTCCGTACAGGCATTTTTTTCGAAGGAAATCTTCCGGGGGAAGATTCAACAATTCTCAAAGGATTGTTTTTTTGCACGGCTTCGTTATATTCCTGCTTTATTTCGTCCAATACCTCTTTGACCGATTGGATTTTTGTTGTGCGCCATGCGTTGCTTCCTGCAAATACAAATCCGTTTTTCATTTTACCTTTTGCCGCATTCACCAATGCCTGTGATATACAATAGGGAGCTGTTTTATAATCACAGGTTTTCAAACATTGCCAGGGACAATTTATGGGATGTTTCTTTCCGGAAGCAACATCTTCCAGAAACTGGTTTTTAATAGCCCGTCCCGGTAAACCTACCGGCGAGTCGATGATCATCAGGTCTTCTTTTTCACTATGAACATAAGCTTCCTTAAATTCATCGGAAGCATCACATTCATAGGTAGGTACCAACCGGGTTGCTATTTGAACACCCCTGGCGCCCAGTTGGATCATTTGATACATATCCTCACCTGTATATACCCCCCCTGCAGCAATCACCGGGATCGTCTTTCCATACTGTTCCTCAAATGGTTTTACTACTTCTACCACCTGTGGAATAACTGTTTTCAATGAAAATGCAGGATCTCCAAGTTGTTGGACCTTAAATCCGAGATGTCCGCCGGCAGCGGGACCTTCGACCACTACAGCGTCAGGGATCACTCCATAATGACCTGACCAGTATCTGAAAATCAGACTGGCTGCCTTGGCAGTAGAAACAATGGGAAGAAATTTTGTTTTGTTCTTTTCTTTTTTATCCTTAAGAAGTATTTCCGGCATCTTCAGGGGTAACCCGGCGCCGGATATGATCAGATCCGCACCTTCCTCCACAGCAACGATCATATGATCTTCATAATCTGTAAGAGCCATCATGATGTTTACGCCAATGATCCCGTCTGTCAGAGACCTGGCTTTTCTGATTTCCTGACGAAGAGCCTTTTTGTTCGCTTCCCTGAAATTTTTAGAAAAGTCAGGCAATAACATACCAATAACTGCTGATGAAATAATTCCAATACCTCCTTCTTCCGCTACGGCTGAAGCCAACCCCGATAATGATACGGCCACTCCCATACCTCCCTGAATAATGGGAAGTCTTGCCCGTAGATCCCCAATTTGTAATGTCTGCATAATAAAATATTTTTTGTTTGCAGACAAATGTAGAACCGGTATGCCGAGGGAAAAAACTTTAGGGACTATCAGGCAATAAAAGGGACTAATAACAAATACAGGGACGAATTACATAAAAAAACAAAGACAAAACATGTTTTATACTTTATAAAACAATTCCTTGAAGGTTGGAATATAATTTCTGGATACAAATACTTTATGATGGTTGGATCCAACATACAGGACATAACCCTGTGAATTGCCTTCCACCTTTTTAACCTGGTTGATATTTACGATAAAGGTACGATGGCACTTAAAGACAAACGGATACCCTCTAAAGGCATCTTCCGCATATCTCAGTGTACAGCGCACCATCTGAAAATGGGTACCTTTATGGTCTTCCCAATAAACTTCCACATAATTTCCCGCCGAACGGATGAACAGCAAAGTATTTACATCGACCGAAAGATCATCTTTTTCGTAATCTGATATCAGATGCACGATCTCAGCTTGAGGATTTGCTTTTTTCTCCAGATAACTATTCAATTCCAGAGCAGACTGCAGATGGCTACGTAACAAACGATTCCGGTTATATGGAATCAGTATGGCGATAGGTATTGCGCTAATTATAAGAACCTTGATCAACACATAAAAGCTAAAAGCAAAAGAACCGGTCAATCCGAAATAGATAAAATACCCCGTAGCTATGGTAAACATGATCCATATATTCCACAAAATTTCTTTCAGCACGTTCCAGTTTCTGAACAGGCCACTTTGTGAAAGTACCGAAGGAATTAGCAGCAGGTTGATACTTAATGCCAGAAAAGTAACCACTATCAACCCCCCGATAAGAAAATATTTTTCCTGTTTGGTTAAAGAAGTAATATCAAAAGGTTGAAAAAGAAACAATAACAAAAGAAGCACAATACTTATCAGAAAGATCAGTTTTGTATTCTGCTTCAGATCATCATTAAACGGATAGGATTTTTTTAAAAAACGAAATATTCCGGACATAATGGTTCAATGGATAAAATAAAAATTTTTCACCTCAAAATTAGCAAATATTTTATGGGAAACATGATTTCTTTTTAACCGGATCAATGTCCCTTCCCCACAACAAAAAGCAATTCTCCTCCCTGCATTATCCGTTTATGTTTTATAAATGGTGATTTCAAAGATTTTTTGTTAAAAAACACCTTTGTTACACAGGCGCTTTTTGTGAATTTCCCTTTCAAACGAATGATCAGTTTTTTATTGTGTCCCAGATCAATTATAGTTTTTTTTGCAGCCGGTACTCCCAGAACATATTTACCACTCCCGGGACATACCGGATAAAACCCGAGGCTGCTGAAGATATACCAGGCTGACATCTGGCCGGCATCTTCGTTTCCCGGTAGTCCGTCAGGTGTATCATGATAGCGTAATGCCATGATCCTGCGTATGGTCTTTGCTGTTTTACAGGATCTATCTGCATAATCATACAGATAAGGCATCTGTTGGTCCGGTTCGTTCCCTTGTGCATATTTTCCGACAAAACCGTATATATAGCGTGATGTCTCAACATCAAACCAACGGGCTCTGGTCTGGAACAGGGTATCCATCCATTGTACAAACCGTTTTTCACCTCCAAACGCGTGGATCAGTCCTTTGGTATCTTGCGGAACAAACATCCAGTGATAAGGTGTTCCCTCCGTATATTCCCTGCTTTCCAATGACGGGTCAAAAGGTTCTATCCATTTTCCGTCACTGGTTTTACCCCGCATGAAACCGGTAACGGGATCAAACAGGTTTTTCCATGACCCGGAACGTTGCATAAATACCCTGTAATCGTTTTTATATCCAAGTTTCTTTGCCATCTGAGCAATACACCAGTCTTCAAAGGCATATTCCAGTGTTCTGGATACAGACTGATCCGTCTTATCAGCAGGAACGTAACCCAACTGCCTGTAATAGTTCAGCCCTTCCGAATCCAACCGGGCGGTTTTTATTGCCA
>WFSC01000302.1 GCA_015486185.1 Bacteroidales bacterium
ACCAAGGATCTTATAAGCTGCATCGGTATCCGGCACGAACATAGCCCGGATGGATTGTCTGTCCTGATCGGAAACGCCCATATACCGGCCGATCATTTCGATCATTTCGAGTTCTTTCGGGTGCCACACCTTATCAGCGCCAGACAGGCCATAAAGCAAATGCAGTAGTTGAAGACGGCTGGCATAATCCAGGTAGCGACCCACCTGTGTGCTAACATCCTTCACCGGGATATTTTGTTTCAGGATATCCCTCAGCATGAGCACAGCCTCCCTGGCTCTCTCCGGGCCCATGGACTGGACCAGGTAATTTTTTACAAAATCCAGTTCTGCACGTACTACTTTCCCATCCGCCTTCATAACGGCAGCCAGCAGTACCAGCAGACTGGCTGAGAAATCACCTACTGTGGTACGGCCTGGCCCCAGCACTTTTTCTTTTGTGGTATTATCATAAATTGATCCGATAACAAATCCCAGTATTCCTCCGATGGGGCCCAGAAAAGCCCACCCCAGGCCACCACCGATCCATTTACCATATTTTCCCATTTTCCAATAGCTTAAATCAGTTCAACAAACTTTGATGTATTTTCAATATCTGTGATAAGAGCATACTTCTCCCGTCGTTTATGATGATATAATCAGCCCGTTGGCGGCGTTCCTTTTCAGTCATCTGGCTGTGTATTCTTTTCCTTATATCTTCCGGCTTCACGCCGTCCCGGACTGTAAGACGGGCTATCCGTTCCTTCACAGGGGCATATACATTTATCACCTTATCCAGGAAACGATCCGCACCACTTTCAAAAATAATAGCCGCCTCCTCAATAACATAGTCCCTGTCGCTGAAACTACGGGTCCACTTTATAAAATCATCAAAGACAACGGGATGGACGATCTTATTAATCTGCTCACGCCTATCAGGATCATCAAATAAAACACGGGCGATAAACGGCCTGTTTAATTTACCCTGCCGGTAAACTTCCTTGCCCAACAAGCTGGTCAGCGCCTTGCGAATATCCCCGGATTTCTGCATAAGGATGCGGGCCCGTTCATCAGCATAATAAACCGGTACCCCCAAATGTTCAAATACAGAACACACCAAGGACTTCCCACTTCCAATGCCTCCGGTGACGCCTACTTTCTTCACTTGATCTTTTCAATTAGATACTCGACACGTTCAGGATCAACACGCACAGCATCAATATAATCAGGTTTTTTCACCAGATATACTCTTATCTTGCCTGAGCGATCTTTCAATACATCCCTATAATCTACACGGGCAGTAAAAAGTTCAGGCATTACCTTTTTATACCTGCTCAGTCCTACATGAAAAGTAACCTTCACCAAAGAAGGAAACAAAAACAAATGCAAGGTATCGGGAACATTTATTTTTTCAACCGGTATCTTAAAAACCACTTCCGTAAATTGTTCCACTTCTGCTCTTATTTCCACTTTTTTTACAGGTATATTTATTTTTGCCACTTTTTTTACCGGCAGAATTTTCCTAAAAGATTCTGTCACGTTATTGAATTCGGCATATTCCGTCGTAATGTACGGAAGCGTATCCAGGATCAGAGCAGGACCGGAGACCATCACTGAGTCGGGAATTACCTGCATAGGTTTTTTTAATATATACTGTCTGGCCAGTGTAATTTTCACCTCAGGGTGCACAGGCAGTTTTCTTTTCACCAGACTGTCAAAAATAAAATACAATGTATCGGGCCGTATATTTGCCAGGACAAGATGCTGACCCAGTTGGTCGTTCACCATGCCCTGTATATACGATGACAACAGGTAAAACTTCCGTTTATTTCCGGGTGTTACCTGCCGGAGTGGAAAAGAGCGTATATCAATAGTCAATGGTTTCAGCCGTGGCTTCAGCTTGTATTTCATCAGCGTATATCCCTGCCCTTTCACCAGCAAGGTAAGCCGGTCCGGAAGATCATTGAATATGAAGCGGTCCGGAAGATCATTTTTGAACTGTACCGGAAAATCTATTTCAGCAGACGTATCCTTACCAAGCTGGTTAACCAACCAGAAAAGGGTGGACAGAGCCAGAAAAAACAAAAAAATACCCGTATCCCGGCCAAAATGTATTCGGGATATCCATTGTTGAGTCCATTTTCGTATTTTTTCCAGCCATTCCAAGGTAAAAAGGTTATGCCTGCCAGGGCGGATTATTTTTGTTGTCCCAGATCGGAAGCATCTTTCAGAACAGCGCTTTTATCTACCTTAACCCTTACATTGTCCGCTATCTCCAGGGTAACTGTATTATCCTTAACATCATTGATTTTTCCGTAGATGCCACCGGTAGTGATCACCCGGTCACCCTTTTTCAGGCTCTCCCGATAGTTTTTAAGATCCTTTTGCCTTTTCACCTGGGGTCTTATCATAAAAAGATAAAAGATCACGATAATAGCAACAAGAAAAATCAGGGACATCATTGGGTTCTGTTGTTGCTGGCCTCCCTGGGCCGTAGCAATAATCATACTCAGGTAACTCATTTTATTCCAATTTAATTATAATTATACAATATTAAAACTTTCTACTTTAATCACAATTAGCATATTTCCTTCCCTGCTCCCTATTCTTCTTCCGTTCGCCGTTCAACAATCACCGATCACCCTTCCTCGCCTATCTTTTGCCTTTTATCTTTTACTAATCCCCTTATCGATATTCTCCCCTTCCTTCCCCTCGATACAACCCTCGCTACGCCCGGCCCACTCGGGGACCGGTCGGGGCTTTTCTTCTGTTCACCGTTCAACGATCATCGATCATCCTTCTGCGCCCTCACGTCTGCCGTAATGACAAGCAATGTCACCGGTGGTTTGGTATTGGCCCTGACTGCTATGGTTTTATGCTGTACACCTTCTTTTCCCAGACTGTTAAAGACCACTTCCAGTTCTCCCTTTTTCCCCGGCTTAACCGGTTTTTTCG
>WFSC01000303.1 GCA_015486185.1 Bacteroidales bacterium
ATATAATACTTTGATGTATTATTTTATGAAAATATAATTTATTGGATGATAGTATTTTGTTAAAATGTCACAAAGAAAAAAAGGCATTTGTTTCGATAAATGTATTTTAATTTAGATTAACTTAGAAACCCACGTTCTGTGGGTGTGGTGGTTTAATTTATATGGTTTCAGGACTTATATTGGTTTTTGGGTTGGTCCTTATAAAGAGAGAAAGAGAAAGGATATGGGTATATTTACTGATGAGGTCGGAAAGTGACATTTCGGATTTACCCCTGAAGTTGGATTTATATATGATTTTTCCACGGGAACGGGGGCCATGGTAAATGTCAGATATGACTATTTTGTAAAAGCTGGTGATAGTTTTTCTCAGAACATTCTGAGTATAAGTTTTGGCTTTATCTTTCATTCCGGTTTATAATTTTTTAATACTTTTAAGCAGATATTGTTTTTATTTTGATTTGAAAAACATGTGGATTTTTCATTAATATTTTGATTATGGCGTTGATCAGCTCTATTTCAGGTATTAGAGGAACAATAGGAGGGGTCCCGGGTGAAGGATTGACCCCTGTTGACCTGACTAAGTTCGCTTCGGCATATGGTTCTTGGCTTATAGAAAAAAACGGGAATAAAAGAGTGAAGGTAGTTATTGGCAGGGATGCCAGAATATCCGGTGAGATGGTATGCGGGATCGTTTGCAATACCCTTAATGCCATGGGTATAGATACCATTGAGGTGGGTATGGCTCCAACGCCGACAGTAGAAATGGCCGTTTCATCAGAAAAAGCCAATGGCGGGATCATTATTACGGCAAGCCATAATCCTGTCAACTGGAACGCTCTTAAATTATTGAATGAATATGGTGAATTTCTTTCTGCCACTGAAGGTGAAAACATACTGAACATGGCAGAGAAAGAAGAATTTCATTATGTTGCTGCCAGGGATATGGGCATACGTATTGTTAAAAATGATTACCACTTATATCATATTGAAAAGATCCTTGCCCTCGATCTTGTCAAATCTGAGCTGATCCGGAAAGCCGGTTTTCGTATTGTGGTTGACGGAGTGAATTCCGTTGGTGGATTTACGGTACCTGCTTTGTTACAAGAGCTGGGCATACATGATATTATAGAAATGAACTGTGAGCCCACCGGCCTTTTTGCTCATGACCCAGAACCTTTGCCAAAAAATCTTACCGGCATATCTGAAGCGGTTCTGAAAAACAATGCTGATCTTGGAATTGTTGTTGACCCGGATGTGGACCGTTTGGCTTTTGTGTGTGAGAACGGAGAGATGTTCGGAGAAGAATATACCCTGGTGGCTGTTGCTGATTATATTTTGGCTAACCAGCCCGGAAATACGGTTTCCAATCTCTCTTCTACACGGGCTCTTACCGATATTACAGAAAAATATGGAGGAGAAAGGTTCCTTTCGGCAGTGGGTGAAGTAAATGTGGTGCAGAAAATGAAGGAAGTGCAAGCAGTTATCGGGGGAGAAGGAAACGGTGGAGTTATCTATCCTGCATTGCACTATGGAAGAGATGCCCTGGCAGGGATTGCCCTCTTTCTTTCTTATCTGGCTGAAAAAGGAGAAAGTATCAGTCATCTGCGTAAAACATATCCCGATTATTTTATGACCAAGAACAAGATTCCCTATGATAAACATACGGATGTGGAGAAAATTTTCTCGGGAATAAGTAAGCATTTTGAAGATTATCCACAAAACAAAATTGACGGATTATATATAGAGCTTAAAGATGGCTGGATCCATTTTCGCCGTTCCAATACTGAACCTGTCTTTAGAATTTATATTGAAACCGGTGATTACCAAAGAACAAATAAACTTTCCACAGAAGTGGAACACCTGATTAAAGGATTATTACGTTAATATTCTATATAGATTGATCTTTATCAGGTTCCCCGGGTCTGCTTGTAAGCTTACAGAAAAGTTTTTTTGTTAAAAAACTTTAATAAGGGAATAAAATACGCTTTGATATTGTCAATATATATTATTTTGACAGCCAGATAATACAATATTTTTAAAAAGGAGCGTTCTAACTATATATTTAGTTATATTGCAAAGAAGTTTAATCAGCTAAAAAATATGAATTTATGGGAAAGTCAAAGAAAAATAATATGCGTCGTACCCTGATCATTTCAGCCGTTGTTTTAGTATTGACCACCATAGCTTTATGGTATTATGCCAAAGGGCAGAAGAAGGAAGAAGGACAGCAGTTATATACGGAAGTGCAAAGAGGAAAATTTGAGATCCTTGTTACGGTCACCGGTGAATTGCAGGCAGAACATTCTGTTAAGATTATGGCGCCCACTGAATTGAGGAGCAGGAATCTTCGTTTTGGACAGATCAAGATACAGGATCTGATCCCGGAAGGTACAGTGGTTGACTCGGGGGATTATGTAGCACTGCTGGATCGTTCTGATGCCAGCAACCGTTTGAAAGATATGCTGGATGAACTGGAACAATATCAGTCCAGTCTGATGAAGACCAGATTGGATACGACCATGCAACTTCGTGGGCTAAGAGACCAGTTGATCAATCTGAATTATGCTATGGAAGAAGCTCAGATCACACTGGAACAGTCAAAGTATGAGCCACCTGCCACTATCAGACAGGCAAAGATCAATCTTGATAAAGCTAAAAGAGCTTATCAGCAAGCAAAAAAAAACTATGTACTGAAGGTCAAACAGGCTGCGGCAGATATGAAAGAAGCTGAGTTCAGGCTGAAAAAACAGGAAAGAAAAGTGGAAGAAATGCAAAAAGTGATCGGTAAGTTTGAAATCCATGCACCGGCATCCGGTATGGTGATCTATAAAAAAGAATGGGGGGGGCAGAAAAGAAAAGTAGGCTCTATGATCAGTCCCTGGGATCTTACAGTGGCCACACTGCCGGACATGTCTTCCATGATATCAAAAACTTATGTGAATGAGATTGACATAAGTAAGGTTAAAAAGGGTCAAAAAGTGAGGATCGGGGTCGATGCCTTTCCGGATAAAAAATATACCGGCGTCGTTTCGGAAGTAGCCAATATCGGAGAACAGCTTCCCAATACCGATGCCAAGGTTTTCGAGGTCAATATTAAAGTTGACGGTAGTGACCCTATCCTGAGACCTGCCATGACCACCAGTAATCAGATCATTACAGCCTCCTATGACAGTGTGTTACATATACCGTTGGAAGCTGTTTTTGTGGAGGATAGTATTCCGTATGTTTTTAAGAAGAACGGAGTTAAACAGGTCGTATTACTGGGACCGGAAAACGAAAATGAGGTTATTGTTGAAAAAGGCCTGAAAGAAGGGGATAAGATCCTGCTGAGTATGCCTGTACATCCTGAAAAATATTCTCTGGCCGGCCAGGAACTCATCCCGGTTATCAAAGAAAGAATAAAAGAGAAGAAGCGAATGGAGGAAAAAAGAAAAAAGGAAGAAGAGATGAAAAGGGCAGCCCGTAAAAGCAGACACGGTATGCCCGGCAATATGAACTTCAGAAAAAAATCTTCAACGAAAGGCACGGTCGTTGTAAAAAAAGAAAAGTAACAGGGAGTCGTTTTTATGCGAAGATATTTTCATGATATAATTATTGCCGTTGAGTCATTGATAGCAAACAAAACGAAATCTATCCTGACCGCTTTGGGGATAATATTCGGGGTGGCTGCTGTTATCAGTATGATGGCTATTGGTAAGGGAGCCAAAAAGGAGATCCTTGAGCAGATGAAAATGGTTGGGGTGAATAATATTGTAATAACTCCGGTTGTTAAAGACGAATCCAATTCGGATAACAGCAGCGATAATCAGGAAGGGGAAAAGCAGAAAAATAAATTTTCCCCGGGACTGACCTTGTTGGATGCCGAGTCGATACGGAAAGTAATTCCTTCCGTTGATAAGATCAGTCCGGAAATCTCCTTGAATTCATACGTTATGCAGCATGGGAAAAGATCCCAGGCAAAGATCGTAGGCGTATCAAGGGACTTTTTTACTATTTACAACCTGGAGCTTGTGGAAGGAGCATTGTTTAGCCGGTATCAGGAAGATCACGGATTACCTGTCTGTATTATCGGACATAATATCAAAGCAAAATTTTTTAGCCACGTGGATCCTGTCGGTCAGTATATAAAATTTGGAAATGTGTGGCTAAAAGTGATCGGTGTTTTGCAAAAATCAGAAGTAAATTTATCGGCTTTCGATAACGCGGGGGTAAATGTCTATAATGATAATATTTATATTCCGGTGAAGACTATGCTGATGCGTTTTGAAAACAGGGCATTGATAAATACAAAACGACAAAACACTATAACGATTTATGGTTTTGGTTTTATTTCCGTGCGTAGTTCCTCAGCGAACCAGAACACCACTGCAAATTATAATCAACTGGACCGGATCGTTGTCCAGGTAAAAAAGGGAGAGCAGTTATTATCTACGACCGCTATCCTGAGCCGGATGTTTCAAAGAAGACATCTGGAGGTGAAGGATTTTGAAATTACGGTTCCTGAGCTTTTACTCAAGCAGCAACAACGTACCAAGGATATCTTCAATATTGTTCTGGGAGCTATCGCCAGCATTTCGCTCATTGTTGGCGGAATTGGGATCATGAATATCATGTTTGCCAGTGTGATGGAACGGATCAAGGAAATCGGAACACGTATGGCTATTGGTGCCAAGAAAAAGGATATTGTTATCCAGTTTCTGGCTGAAGCTATCCTGATCAGTGTTTCCGGCGGACTGGTTGGGATCCTGCTGGGAATTTTCCTGGCCAAAGCCATTTACCAGATTGCCGGCGTTTTGACTATTGTAAGCCCGGGAGCCGTTATTGTGGCATTTACCGTTTCTGTCGCAGTGGGAGTCATTTTTGGCTATTCTCCTGCCAAAAGAGCCTCCGAAAAAGATCCTATCGAATCCTTGAGACATGAATAATTTTTCCTGAAATAATCAATGCTATGAGATCCTTAATCCGCCCTTTTCGTTTTTTGATTTTTATTTTCCTGTTACAAGGTATCCTCCCTTTGTATAGTCAGGATACCATGCGCCTGACCCTGGATCAGGTTATTCAACTGGCTCAGGATCAGTCCCCACAGGCCATATTGGCAAAACATCTGTTCAGGGCCAGTTACTGGACATTCAGGACGTATAAAGCGAAGTATCTTCCTGCATTGACAATGAATGCCACCATACCTGATTTTAGCCGTGATTTTGAAAGAGAATATGATTTTAATACCGGACAGGAATATTATGTGGAAAAATACCGGAATAATTCCACATTGGGATTGTCATTAACCCAGAACATCGGCTTTACGGGTGGTTCCGTTTTCATCAATTCGAATCTGACCCGTTTTGATGATTTTGGAGAAAAATCCAGGACACAATATATTACCACGCCCGTAAGTATCGGATTAAGACAACCCATATTTAATTTTAACCCGTTAAAATGGGAAAAGAAAATTGAACCCATCAAATACGAAGAGGCAAAAAAACGATACCTGGATGCGATGGAATCAGTGAACATGAGGGCGGTGGATCTTTTCTTTAATCTGGTATTGGCCCAAAAGAATATGGAAATAGCAAAAATGAACTATCATAATTCGGATACCTTATATCATATTGCACAGGGTCGCTATAATATTGGTACCATTGCTGAAGATGATCTGTTGCAAATGCAGTTAAGTTTTCTGAATGCCGGGACAGATCTGAACAAAGCAGGGATAGATTTGCAAATAAGGGAATTTCAACTTCGTTCTTTTCTGGGATTCAATGAGAATGTAAAACTGGAACTGATTGTTCCGAATAAAATACCGAAAATGACCGTAGAGGTGACGAAGGCTTTGTCATTGGCACAAAAAAACAATCCGGATATTCTTTCCTATCAAAGGCAACTATTGGAAGCCCGGAGGGATGTCGTTCAGGCAAAGCAACAAAAAGGTATTAATGCCAATCTGTTTGCTACTTTTGGTTATACCCAGCGGGCCCCGACATTACCGGATTCTTACCAGAACCTGCTTGACCAGCAAAGGATAAGGCTGGGATTTACACTGCCTATTCTTGACTGGGGGCTAAACAGGGGGAAATATAAACTGGCGCAATCCAATGAAGAAGTAGTGAAAACAAATGTAAGACAGAATCAGATAGATTTTGAGCAGGAAGTGATTCTTAATGTGGCACAGTTTAACCTTCAGGATGATCAGGTGATGATCGCTGCGAAAGCAGATACAATTGCCCGGAGAAGATATGAGGTGACCAAGCAGCGTTTTTTAATAGGGAAGATCAGTGTGCTGGACCTGAACGTGGCCGATTCGGAAAAAGATGTAGCCCGAAGAGGTTATATAAGTGCATTGAGGCAATACTGGAGTTACTATTACGGACTGAGAAGGCTTACCCTTCATGATTTTATCAATAACAAGGATCTGGCTGCTGATTTTGAAAAACTGGTACAGTAATTCCTGATGGCAAATACAGAGGGTTTTTGCTTCCGTCCGGATTCTTCAGACAATGGGTCAGGGTCATAAATGGATCATTAACCCCTGATTTCTAAAAAAAAAATCATATCTTTGCCCGACATTTTTAAAAGGATAGAAATAAACACATTAATTAGCTAAGAAATGCAGAATAAAGGGGCAATACTTTTTTTGGCCGTTACATTGGCAGTCGTGAGTATTTATCAGCTATCTTTTACTGTTGTTACCTATAAGGTACGGAAAGATGCCAGGGAATATGCGCAAGGCGATTTGAATAAGGAGTATCGTTATCTGGATTCCATCGCAGATCTGCCAAAAGATAAATGGAGTTTTTTGGGAAACACTTTCAGAGAGTGTCAGCAAAAAGAGCTGAACCTCGGTCTGGACCTCAAAGGCGGTATGAACGTGATCCTGGAAGTTTCCGTACCGGATATACTCAGGGCGTTATCAAATTACAGTACGGATACTACTTTCCTTAAGGCATTAAAACTGGCAAAGGAAATGCAGAAGTCCAGCCAGGAAGATTTTGTGACCCTTTTCGGGAAGGCTTTCGAACAGATCGCCCCGGGAGCCCGTCTGGCAGCTATTTTCAATACGGTCGAGTTAAAGGATAAGATCGATTATAATTCGACAAATGATGACGTCCTCAAAGTGCTTCATCAGGAAGTACAGGATGCTATAGACAATGCGTATAACATCCTGACAAACAGAATTGACCGTTTTGGTGTTGTACAACCTACCATCCAGCGATTATCCACACAGGGCCGTATTATGATCGAACTTCCCGGTGTAAAAGATCCTACCCGGGTGAGAAAACTATTACAGGAAAC
>WFSC01000304.1 GCA_015486185.1 Bacteroidales bacterium
GATACTCTGTCTTTTGCACACGGTGAACGAGAGCAGGGGGAGCCCGGCCAGCACCATCCCTGATCCCGGCGTGATGCGGTACAGGAAAGCGCGTCTGTCGAGGGGGTGTTCTTTCTTTTTCATGACATTGATATTTTATTCATTACAGATCTCTGAAAGCGTCGTATGATCAGTCGGTTTCCGCGGTCGTAGGTCAGATAGTTCCAGAACCAGTTGATCGCGACCAGCACCTTGTTGCGGAACCCGCTGATGGAGAGAAGGTGTACCAGTGACCAGATCCACCAGGCGATCATACCTTTCCATAATTTCCGTCCTGTCTCTGCCACGGCCCTTTTCCGGCCGATGGTGGCCATCATCCCTTTGTCGTGATAGGAGAAAGGTACAGGATTTTCGAATGATTGAATGAGTGAATGCTTGAATGATTGAATGCTTAAATGAGTGAATGTTTGAATGAGTGAAACTGAGGATGAAATAGTTGGTCCCGGTTATGACTTAAACTGACAATCTGGAGATATAAAAAATAAAAACCGCTTTTATGTTACTTAGCATGGAAACAACCTGCAACCGGCACCCAGTTTATTTGCCGGAGGCAGGCACCTGGCACCTGATGAAGCGATGAAGCGATGAAGAGAATTGGTTTAAGGGGTTAAAGTTTAAGGGGTTAGAGTTTAAGGGATTAGAGTTTAGAGGATTAGGGATTAAAGCACAACCGGGCCATTTGTTTTTCATTCTTTTTACCAGTGTAACAAGACCAGTCACACATTCCAAAGAGAGATCGGATTCCGGATGGGTTTGCTGATGGCAAGCACACAACTACAAACTTTAAACGCTCGCGCAGCGAGCCTCAAACTTTCAAACTATTACCAAATAGTGGGCTAAAGCCCTGAAAATTTTACTTTTCAGTAACCCCGGGCTTAAGCCCGGGGTTAGTCAAAACTTTAAAAATTTTGGGGTTTTAACCCCTCACTTTTTTCCAGGATGTTTCCCTATGAGATATAAAACCCCGGTTAAGTCTGCCAAAAACACTCATCTACAAACAACAAACGCAGCCGAAGGCTGCATCAAACATCAAACTTTCAAATTCTTTTCCCTTTAAACTTTAGCCTTTGAACTTTAAGCTTGTTCAGGGTTTATACTTAAGCAGCCGGTTAAAAAATGTATCAAAATAATAATGGTATGCCTCGGTGATGCTGTAATAAATCGTCTGTCCTTCCCGTTTCGTTTTTACCAGACCCAGATCTTTCAGCTTTCGCAGATGTTGGGAAACGGCAGGTATTTTCATTTCAAGAATATCACTAAGATCACAGACGCATAACCGGCTCTCATTAAATATCAGATACAGGATCTTTAAGCGCACTTCGTTACCTGACAGATAGAAAATGCCGGATAGTTTTTTCAGGTTTTCTTCTTCATTGATCAACCGGGCTTTGTTGTTATGTATCAATACAGGGTCGGCTTCTGTCCGGGTACAGGTCATTCCTTTTTGTGTGAAAGTATTGTTTTTCTTGATCATTGTATGGTCCGGACTTAGAAATATTCGGGAAATATAAAATAAGCTGCTATAAAAAAAAGAAAAGATAAAAACAGGAACAGTAACAGTATCTTGAAAGCCACAATACTGGCTTTTCTTTTTTCCCATATCGTGTGCTTGCTGATAGTCCCTTTGATCAGATTATCGATCCGTAACAATGCATTTTCGTTATCCATGATCAACGCTAATGCTCCGGCTTCTTTCAGTTTTCTTTCCGTTTCCGGCGTTTTCTGGGATGTGATAATGATGACTTCTATCCCTTTGTCAACCTTGTTTAGCTTATGTAAAAGATTGGCTACCTCGTCCACCGGATCATCAGTATTAAGATGTCTGTTTACGACAAATATCAATAAGCGGGTAATGTTTTCAGGGGGTTTGTTTTTACGGATCTCTTCGTAAAAGCGATGCTCTGAGTTGAAATAATAAAACCGGTATTTTTCAGGATTGTCATACTGTTGCATTAGTTCATTGGAATGATGCTTCAGTTCGTCAATCAGATAGATATAAGCGGCCGGTTTGGTTTTCTTTTTCAAAAGATATTGTTTTTATGCTGTTTGCGGCCTTAAGATATCCATTTTTTTCAAAAATGTCAAAAAGGTTTGCTATCCGGGCCCCTGTTTTATTCAACTTGCATTCATTCATTTGTATTTCTCAGGTCCAGGTCTTTTTTCAAATGCCACATGCCACCATAAAAAACAAATCCGTCGTAGGAGGAGTCAGGGCCATAAAACTGGTATATTCCCTCATAGGCAGGGCGTGACGGAGACAGATGGTCGAATACGATCATATGCAGACGCTTATCATAATGTAACATCATGCTGACCTGGGAACTGAACTCAAATATAATTCTCTTGCGGATCCC
>WFSC01000305.1 GCA_015486185.1 Bacteroidales bacterium
ATCTTTAATCCCAAATCCCTATCCATGGAAACACGATATTGTCTTGAATGCGGCGAACCTATACACGGTCGTTCGGACAAAAAATTCTGTTCCGATCAGTGCCGTACCACTTATCACAACCGTCTGCATGCCGCGTCAAACGAATTTATGCGCCGTGTCAATGCCATCCTGAAAAAAAACCGGGCTATCCTGGCACAACTGAACCCGTCAGGCAAAGCCAAAGTGACCAGGGAGAAAATGTTGTCGCGGGGATATAATTTCAATTATCATACCAATATCTACAAAACAAAAACAGGCAACCGTTATTATTTCTGTTATGACATGGGATATTTGCCGTTGGACAATGGCATGTTCTTTTTGGTACACAGGCAGGAATATATAGGGTGATGATAGTTGATAAGTTGATAAGTTGAGGAGTTTATAAGTTGAGGGGTTGATGGAGGGGTTATTTTTTCAGGATCACCAAAGTAGCACCGTAGCCGTATTCTTTGAAAGAAGCATCCTGATACCGTATTTTTTTCTTATCCAGGCGTTTTCTGATCTCATGTTTCAGTTTTCCCTGGCCCAGGCCATGGATGAACACGATCTTTTTCTGTTTATGTTTGATCGCTCCTTCCAGGGCAATCTCAAAACGGGACAGTTGGACTTCCAGAATTTCGCCGTTCGACATGCCGGAAGGATCATCAATAAATGTTTCAACATGCAGATCCACTTCTTCAATGGGTTCATTCCCGGCAATTTCCGGTCGTAACATCATCCTCCGTCCGGGCAGATCGCCCTTTTCCTTCAGTATTTTTGTCTTTTGTCCCTTAGTCATCACGATCTTTTCCTGTTGTTCCTTCATCAGAGGTATCAGCCAGGCTTTTTCATCAAAATAAGGATTCTCCCTGAACTCACGGGCTCTGGGAATAGAAGAAATACCAAATGGTATTTGCCTGTCACAGGCCGGTCGGGGTATAAAACGGTGTTCACCGAAGAAGAGACATTGGATAAACAGATTCTTTTCTCCTTCCGGCAATAATTCTGCCAGCAGTACCTTGGTGTTATCTTCCAGAAAATCTTTATCAATGAGACGGGCATATTTACCTCCGGATAACTCGCCAAAACTAAAAAAGAGGTTGTAGTCACTGTCATTGATCAGGTAAAAAGCAAACTTTTCTTCTTTTTGTACTATTCCCAGATAGATCAGAGGATCATTTTCGCCAACCGGTAACCTGTCCTCTTCGTCTGTTTTCTCTTCTACCGTCGGAGACAGTTCTTCAATATCCGTTTCTTTGAAAACGGTTGCAGTATCATTCATACCTGTGAGCATCAGGTCATCCGGATCGACAGGCCGTTCAAACCCATCCGTAGTCTTTACAATGACCCATCCATTTTCATCAGTTTTGACAACGATTCCCTGCTCTTGTTCATCCTTGAATTTTACCTTATCTCCCGGTCTGAATTGCATGACAATAGTTTTCTGCAAAAATACGTAAATTTGCACGTCCGGGAAAGAAATTATCAATGAATGATTGAATGCTTGAATGATTGAATGGATGGATGAGAAATATATGATACCTGATATTGATCCGGAAGAGTTTACGTATAATTTACCGGAGGAAAGAATTGCGAAACATCCCCTGCCCCGCCGTGACAAGGCCAAACTGCTGGTTTATCATGAAGGAAATATTCAAACTTCCTGTTTTTGTGATCTGGACAGGTTTTTAAGGTATGATGATGTGCTGGTAATAAACAATACCAAAGTGATCCGGGCCCGTTTGTTTTTTAATAAACCGACCGGTGCCAGGATCGAGATATTTTGTCTTGAACCTGTCTATCCGTCTGATTACGAACGGGTATTTAACAGCAGGGAGCCGGTCACCTGGGAATGTCTGATCGGGAATGCCAAAAAATGGAAGGAAGGGGTTTTATCAATGAGAATCTCTGTCGATAATACGATCATCCGCTTAACGGCTAAAAGATCGGGTAGCAGGGAGAATGCATCTTTGGTGGAATTTTTCTGGGATCAGCCGACTTACAGTTTTGGTCAACTGCTGGAGGCTGCCGGTGCCGTTCCCATTCCTCCTTATCTGAAAAGAGAAGCAACGGAATCAGATACGAAGGAATACCAGACGGTTTATGCTGAATGGGAAGGTTCTGTGGCTGCTCCAACGGCAGGACTGCATTTTACGCCGGATATGCTGGATAAAATGCGGCGGCAACACAAGATATTTGAGTTAACCCTGCATGTGGGGGCAGGTACTTTCAAGCCGATACAGACCGGGCAGATCGGGGAACATATTATGCATACAGAGCATTTTTCCGTGTCCCGCACTTTTCTGGAAGATCTTCCGGTGGAAAAAGGAAGGATCATTGCCGTAGGTACCACTACGGTCAGGACACTGGAAAGCCTGTACTGGCTGGCCATAAAGTTGAAGAAAAACAAAAATGCGCCCCTTTTCACCGGTCAGTGGGATCCTTATAAATATGAAGGGAAGATAACTGCTGAAGAAGCCCTTGACATTTTACTTGAATATATGGGCAGAAATCATATACAAACTTTGAATGGATCCACACGACTGATGATCGTACCCGGGTATCGTTTTCGTTTCATCAACGGACTGATCACCAATTTTCATCTGCCGAAAAGTACTCTTCTGCTCTTGATAGCTGCCTTTACGGGGGGGGGCTGGAAAAGGATCTACCAATATGCGTTAGAACATGGCTACCGGTTTCTTAGTTATGGGGATGCCTCGCTGTTGTTTCCCTAATCTCCGTTTCCGGACGTATAGTC
>WFSC01000306.1 GCA_015486185.1 Bacteroidales bacterium
CTGACCGACGGGAGTATTGATATTACGGTTTCCGGAGGTACTCCTCCCTGGCAGTATTCGATTGACGGGGGTACAACCTATTCGGGGGATCATCTGTTTACCGGCTTGCCGGCAGGAGATTATGATGTTTCGATAAGAGATGCCAACGGTTGTCTCTTTTACGGGAAGACACTTACCATTGTTGATCCGCCTCTTCTCCTGATCGATTCTGTTGCTTCCTCGAATATTTTATGTGCGGGGGGCAACTCGGGAACGATCAGGATATTTGCCTCGGGAGGTACAGGAACCCTGGAATATTCGGTGAATAACGGCATCTCCTTTTATACCAACAACGGCGTATTTGACCGGTTACCGGCCAATAGTTATATACCGGTGGTGCAGGATACAAACGGATGTGCGGTTACCGGTTCGCAGGTAGTGCTCAGCGAACCGCCTCCGCTGACATTGACAATAGATACAATAAAACCTTCCTGTAACAGTCATACATTTGACGGAACAATAGCCTTGCAGGCCGGTGGTGGCAGTGGCGGTTATTTTTACTCGGCAGACAGCGGGCGTACTTTTGTTTCCGGCGGCACCTTTACGGGGCTGGAAGGCGGGCACTATTATGTTGCGACAAAAGATGCCAACGGCTGCATACTTACTGACTCCGTTGACCTGACGGGGAGGGTTAACGTAATAGCATATGCCGGCAGGGATACCGGCACCTGCCCGGGTACCACGATACAACTCCATGCTTCGGGCGGGGATTCATATCAGTGGGAGCCGGCTGCCTCTCTCGATGATCCGGGGATACCGGACCCTGTTGCTTCACCCGGAGAAACGACAAATTATGTTGTGACAGTGACTACAGGTGTCTGCTATGACAAAGATGCCGTTACCGTAACAGTATTCCCTGTCCATGGTATCGATGCCGGCAGGGATACGACTATCCTGAAAGGGACGTCTGTTACCCTCACAGCCTCCGGAGAAGGTTTTGTCAGCTATCTGTGGTATCCTCCCGATGGCCTTGACTCCAACACGGGCCGGTCGGTCGTTGCCAGACCTGATAAAGATATTGTTTATTATGTGAACGGGACCACACAGGAAGGATGTGTCGAAACGGATTCTATAAAGATCATTTTGATAAAGGAAATCTTAATACCTTCCGGATTCACTCCGAATGGTGACGGAAAGAATGATACCTGGCATTTTGGCCATATGGAATTTTATCCTGATATTACGGTTGAGGTGTTTAACAGGTGGGGAGAAAGGGTTTTTTACAGCAGGGGTTATGACAGCTCGAAGGAATGGGACGGGACATATAAAGGAAAGGCTTTGCCCTCGGGCACCTATTATTATGTGATCAATCTGAATGATCCGAAACATACACCGCCACTGACCGGTCCTGTGACCATTATCAGATAAAAGACATGAAACAGGTAATTAAAATAGGATTGCTCCTGATGTTGCTGGCTCCGGACCTGACAGCACAACAAATGTCTATATACAGCCAGTTTATGTTCAATGATTATGTATTGAATCCTGCTGTTGCCGGCACAAAAAATTATTATCAGATCAGAGCCAACAGCCGTTTTCAATGGGCCGGTATTATAGATGCCCCGCAAACGGTTAGTTTCAGTGTTTTCGGGCCTCATGCATCAAAACCCATGGGTTTCGGCGGATATATCATCAATGATGTTACCGGCCCTACCAGTCGTACCGGTGCTTACGGCACCTATGCCTATAATGTGGAAGTGAAAAATGACATCCGCCTTTCCATGGGATTATCTTTCGGCATGTTGCAAAATAAAGTGGACGGAACAAGGATCACCCTTTTTGACCCCGATGATAATGCTTTGCAAAAAAGAGTCTATTCAAGTATCGTTCCGGATGCCTCGGTAGGACTTTATATGTACGGGAAAAACTGGTATGCGGGTTTTTCGGCTTTTCAGCTTTTTGCCAATTCCCTGAAAGTGTATGACGTGAGAAACGGCTTGAACAAGCTGAAAACACACTATTATCTGATGGGTGGATATACGCTGGAAGTCGGTGATAATCTTGCTATTGAACCTGCTTTCCTGATCAAGAAAACAGCG
This sequence comes from Bacteroidales bacterium, assembly GCA_015486185.1. GTDB lineage: Bacteria > Bacteroidota > Bacteroidia > Bacteroidales > VadinHA17 > DRPN01. Next base: position 2,079 of record WFSC01000306.1, read on the forward strand.
CCTGTTCCATTGCAGGTGGACCTGAATGCAAAAGTTACCTATCTTAAAAAAGTTTGGCTGGGAGCATCTTTCCGCTCCTCTGATGCCATCGCTCTGCTTGTGGGATACATCCATAAGGAAAAATATTATTTCGGTTATTCCTATGACATAGGCATCAACGAGATCAGAAAATATAATTCAGGATCACACGAAATCATGCTGGGGGTGCGTTTTAATGATATCAAACACAGATAATCTTATTTCCTATGCGTCTCCTTATTATATCATTATCCTGGATCATACTGCTGAGCGCTTGTTTTTCAAAAGATAAAGAGAAGAAAACTATAATCATTCCGAAAGATGATATGGTAAATATACTGGAGGATATACATATGGCCAATGGCATTTTTGCTTTGGGTTATGTCCGCAAAAAGTATCCGGGAACCGACTCTCTTGGCAATTACCGGGATATTTTTTCCAGGTATGGCTATACAATGCAAGACTTTCAACGTTCCCTGGATTATTATATCGGCCATCTGAAGGAATACGATGTGATCTATGACCAGGTGATAAAGGATTTTAATACTTTGCAGGAAAGTTTGTACAACCGGGATATGCTGCCTGAAGAACGAAGAAAAATGAAACGGGAAGGTAATCTTTGGACTTTGAAAACAGAATGGCATTTGCCGCGGGAAGGCCAGCGAAACAAGATCCCGTTTAGTGTTCCCGTGAAAGGACCCGGTGTTTATACATTAAGTATGAGAATCCATGTTGGCCGGAATGACGGGTCCAGACATCCGTATATCCTGGTCTATTTCTGGAATGATGACGGAACCCCCGGGGGGCACAGGATCTACTGGAAGAAAAAACATTTGACAAAAGGAGCAGAATTTAAACAATATATTTTGTCAAAGGCTCTGAAAGACACTAATATAACTTACCTAAAAGGATATTTGCTGGATGATGAAAATAAGGACACCCTGTATATCAAACATGCTGATATCAGGGATATCTTTTTGGATGTAAAACCTTTCCATACGGGGGCAGCCCCCGATACCATTAGCACAAAAAGGTAATGCGTAAAATCTCTGCAACCTATGTCTTTCCGGTTTCTTCTCCTCCGGTGAGAAATGGGATCATAACAATAAATGATCGGGGCCGGATTACCGGGATCAAGGATCCGGGAGACCGTTTTCTTGAAATAGCGGGACTGGAATATTACAATGGCATACTGGTTCCTTCTTTTATACTGGCGGGGGGCGTCCCGGTACCGGAAACGGACCGGCCTATCCCTCTGGAACAATTATTTCCTGAGATGAGTAGGTTGCAGGAAACGGAGAAATATACTTTTGACAGGCTGCTGAAAAATGTTACGCTTGAAGAAGCTAAAAAGCGGGGATTGCAGAATGAACTTGGTAGCTTTGAAGAGGGGAAAACACCGGGAGTTTTGCTGATTCACCCTTTTGATTTTGAACTATGGTTCCCGGCCCGGAATGCTTTGGTTAAAAGACTGGTGTAAAGGGGTATTTATCCGTAACTATGATATTCCTTTTCCTTTAAGAAAAGCTATAGTTTCCTTGTCGTATTGGAGAATATGTTCATGAAACCAATCCACCAGAAAATTATACAGGTCCTGGCAGATGTCAGGGTCGCCGGAAGAAAAGCTTTCACGGAAAGACTTGATCTTTTCAATAAAAAGACGATGTTTTGCTTTATGTTGATCCAGTTGGGAATAGCCAAGATCACGTAAAAGAATCTCTTCACGTATCAGGTAACTTTCCGCATAATGTATAAGGGAAAAGAAAATCTCAGACATAGTTTCCGGGCATGCTTTCCTGTTGATCATGTCTGCCAGTTTGTTGATCAGATCCACCAGGCTCCGGTGACTCTCGTCAATGATCTCCACCTTGATGTCATATTCAGGCAACCATTTGATCTCTGTCAGTTTCCCTTTCATTTTATGGTTTTTTTCTTTATACAAATGTAAGTGAACCTTTCGCGGATACAATGACAAAAATCATAGGGAATTATTGTTTCCAAAAGTGTTAACGGAAAAAGATTGTCAGGGAAGTGAAAAAAAATTCTCATTTTTGGGAAAGATATGCATAAACAAATGCCATCCGGTAAGAAAAAACGTATTTTATTCAGTCCCCTGGACTGGGGTATCGGTCATGCCAGTAGGAGTATTTTTCTGATTCGTCAACTGGCAGAAACAGGGTTTGAAGTGTTGCTTGCGGCTGACGGACCGTCCTTTCCCCTGTTGAAATCGGTTTTTCCGGACCTTGACATCATTCGTTTGCCTTTTTACCGGATAAGATATTCTCAGCATATTCCTGCCGTATGGAAAATATTCTTTTCACTTCTTTCCATACTAAAAGCTATCAGACGGGAGCATAAAAGCACGATAGAGATCGTGAAAAAATACGGCATTGATGTCATAGTCTCGGATAACAGGTATGGAGTGTATCATAAGGATGTTGCTTCCATTATTGTTATTCATCAGTTGAAAATCCGGTTACCTTCGGGTATTTCCTTTTTGGAGCCGGTATTATTCCGGTGGCATATGAAATTCCTTTCAAAATTTGACAGGATATGGGTGCCGGATTTTGCCGGCTTGCCATATCTGGCCGGAGCACTTTCACATCCTTCAAATGTACCGCAACCCATCAGAAATAAAGTTCGGTATGGAGGAATTATCTCACGGTTTATGGTGCCGGAATACAGCAAAGTTTATCCGGTACGCAAGATTTTCGATGTAGTTGTCGTCCTGTCCGGTCCTGAGCCGCAGCGATCGGTTTTGGAAAAGATCCTTATTCGTAAGCTCAGAAAAAGGTCATGGAAAGTGCTTATTATCAGAGGAATTCCCTGGAAGAAACAGGGAGGTTCGGTTTACGGGAACATACAACTGGTTTCTCATCTGCCGCCCAACTTGTTTTATACCTATCTGAAAAAAGCTACCTATATCATTTCCAGGGCCGGTTATACGAGTATAATGGATTTGGCAGTTTTAGGAAGATCTGCTTTGCTGATTCCTACGCCGGGCCAGACCGAACAGGAATACCTGGCCGATTATCTTGCCGCGGGAAATTATTTTGTGATCATGCCGCAAAAAAATATAAATATAGAAAAGGCATTTAAGCAACTGGAACAGACCCGCCCGTTTCCTTTACGGGAAGTAAAAAATTTTGCGGAAGAGATTTTTCAGTGGTCAAAAGAATAACAGGATCCCTGCCATTACAAGATATCCCAGAAAAAAACCCGTATATATGTCAGGAGGGTTATGGCTGCCATGTACCAGGCGGGCTGTAGCAAGCAATCCGGATACCACAAGGGATCCCAACCAGAGGTATAGGAAGAAAACATGCCCCAGGCGGTAGGTGGCAGCAAAAAGTAAACCGGAAAAGCCCCCGATGCCAACCATGTGGAGAGAGATCTTCCAACGGAAAGAGATCATCAATGTAAAAAACATCGTAAAGGATAGTCCCAGGAACAGATCATATATTATCACCGGCTGATGTACTTTCTTAAGGACCCAGAAAGTGATAAAGGTAAAGATCAGATAAAGCGACAGGGGCATATATCTTTCTTTTCGTGTGTCAAGGCGGAATGAACCGATAAACCCGGTATGCCGGAGAAGAAACATATACATCAGGGGGATCAGGACGGTGTTGAGAGCAACAAGGATCAGGTCAAAGGATTTTATGGTAACCGGAAGATAAGAGAGATAGGTATGTGAGAAAAGAAGGATCAGCATGGCTGCCAGGGGCATGAATACCGGATGCAGGATGTAAGACAATAGCGCTGAAACCTGCCTGACGATGGGCTTTGTTGTATTCATAAAATAACCGGGTAACAGGTACTGACGATCATTCTTTTATAATTCCTTTCGTAAACGTGCTACGGGTATGTTTAATTGTTCCCTGTATTTAGCTACCGTACGCCGGGCAATCTGATATCCTTTTTCCTGAAGAATATCAGTAAGCTTTTCATCTGTTAAAGGCTTTCTTTTATTTTCATTATCAATTAGTTCCTGCAAGATAGTTTTGATCTCACGGGTGGAAACTTCTTCGCCTGAATCGGTCTGTAGCCCTTCGGAGAAAAAATACTTTAGCTGGTAAATTCCATAAGGGGTCTGGACATATTTACTGTTGGCCACCCGTGAAATAGTGGATATATCGAGGTTGGTTATCTCAGCAATATCCTTCAGGATCATCGGCCGTAATTTGGTTTCATCTCCGGTGAGAAAAAACTGTTTCTGAAAATCCACAATGGCCTGCATGGTAAGCATAAGGGTGTTTTGTCTTTGTTTGATGGCATCAATGAACCATTTGGCCGAGTCGAGCTTTTGTTTGACAAAAGAGATAGTGTCCTTTTCTTCCCGGGTATGCTTTTTCTGGCTCTCATGATAGGCCTTAAGCATTTCCGAGTATTGCCTGTTGATCCGCAGATCAGGAACATTCCTTGTGTTTAGTGAGAGGTTGATATTGCCGTCAGTGACCTCAAGGATAAAATCAGGTACAATATGCTGTACCGGCTTATTCATGGGGTCGCTGAAAGAGCTGCCCGGCTTGGGGTTGAGTTTAAGAATTTCATCAATGGCTTCTTTCAGTTCTGCTTCGCTGATATTAAGCCTTTCCATGATCTTATTGTAGTGCTTTTTTGTGAACTCGTTGAAATAATGTCGCAGAATTTTCATTGCAAGGGCTATGGCCGGATGGGAAGGATCTTTCCGTTCTATTTGCAACAAGAGACATTCCTGCAGATTCCGGGCTCCCACCCCGGGAGGATCGAACTGCTGAATTACTTTCAGGATATTCAGTAATTCTTCTGCCGAAGCGGTAATATTCTGGGTAAAAGCCAGATCATCAACAATATTTTCAATATTTCTCCGTAAATATCCGTCTTCGCCAATATTCCCGATAATATATTCTGCCAGAAGTTTTTCCTTTTCGTTAAAAGGCTGGAGCCCAGCCTGGCTCTTAAGATAATCATGGAAAGTGCTTCCCACCGAAAAAGGGATCTCTTCCCTTTTATCGTCAGGAGAGTAATTTTTCAGTGACAAACGGTAATCCGGGATCTCATCATCGTCCAGATAATCGTCCAGTGAAAACTCGTCCTGTTCTTCCTGCGAGGTTTGGTCTTCATTTCCCTCATTATCAGTACTGTCAACAGATTCATCCTGGTTGGCAACAGTTTCTTCCCCGTCATCATAACCTTCTTCCAGCACCGGGTTTTCTTCCAGTTCCTTCTTTATCCTTTGCTCAAGTTGTACCGTAGGTATCTCCAGCAGTTTGATGATCTGGATCTGCTGGGGAGATAATTTCTGGAGTAACTTTTGTTGTAATCTTTGTTTCAGCATAACAGCATACTCTACCTCTCTACATCAGGTTTATTGTCAGTAAGCAATTTATAAAATTTTTTCCGGATTGACAATGTAAAAAAGACAATTAAGGTTAAAATTCGGCATTGTTGGGCGTACGTGGAAAGGGAATGACATCGCGTATATTGGCCATACCGGTGACAAATTGTACAAGCCGTTCAAAACCCAGACCGAAACCACTGTGGGGTGCCGTACCGAAACGGCGGGTTTCCAGATACCACCAAAGATCCTTTTCAGGCAGTTTCAATTCTTTAATCCTGTCAGACAGTTTATTATACTCTTCTTCCCTTTGTGATCCGCCTATGATCTCTCCGATTCTCGGGAATAAGACATCCATGGCACGTACGGTTTTTCCGTCTTCATTTTGTTTCATATAAAAAGCCTTTATGTCTTTGGGGTAATCTGTGAGGATCACAGGCTTTTCAAAATGTTTTTCTACCAGATAACGCTCATGTTCGGCCTGCAGATCTGATCCCCATGAAACGGGAAATTCAAATTTCTCACCTGATTTTTCAAGGATATCAATGGCATGGGTATATGTTGTCCTCACAAAAGTATGATCGAGGATAAACTGCAGCCTGTCAATCAGATCCGGATCATACATTTTCTGAAGAAAAGCCAGATCGTCGGGATGATGTTCCAGGGCATAACGAATCAGATATTTCAGGAAATCTTCCGCCAGGTCCATATTGTCATTGATGTCATAAAAAGCCATTTCGGGTTCGATCATCCAGAATTCGGCCAGATGCCTTGGTGTGTTGGAGTTTTCAGCCCGGAAAGTAGGTCCGAAAGTATATACTTCCGAAAGAGCCATGGCTCCCAGTTCCGCTTCCAGTTGGCCTGAAACGGTCAGTTTGGTTTCCTTGCCGAAAAAATCTTCATGAAAATCAATGTTTCCGTCATCTTTTACTGGCAGATTCTTAAAATCAAGAGTTGTAACGCGAAACATTTCACCGGCTCCTTCAGCATCCGACCCGGTGATAATGGGCGTATGTAAATATACAAAACCATGTTCGTCAAAATATTTGTGGATGGCGAAAGCCAGAGAATGACGAATGCGGAAGACAGCTCCGAAAGTGTTGGTACGAAAGCGCAAATAAGCGATCTCGCGCAAAAACTCGAGCGAATGACCTTTTTTCTGTAATGGGTATTTTTCCGGATCGGCTTCCCCGTACAGTTCAATCTGGTTCGCCTGGATCTCTACTGCCTGACCTTTACCAAGCGATTCCACAAGCTTACCGGTTACTGCTACACAGGCTCCCGTAGTGATCTTTTTTATTAGTGATTCATCGAAAGAAGCTACTTCAGCAACAACCTGTATGTTGTTTATGGTAGATCCGTCATTGATATTAATGAAAGCAATGTTTTTATTGCCTCTCTTCGTCCGTACCCAGCCTTTTATATGAACATCTGAATTAAGCATTGAACCCTTGAGCAATTCCTTTATTTTATTTCTTTCCTTCATTTGTTGATAATTATAAAATGAACTGTTTTTGAGGATTGCAAAAATACAACTTTTAATTTCGAAATCAGTATTGTCAAGGGAAAAATGTAGTTGATGGAACGATAGAAAATTTATTAATATATTTTCATGCAGAGAACGCAGTATTATTTGCGCGGAGCGCGCCAAGACAATATAGTGAAAGATCTTTTTTACTCCTTCTGATACGCCTTGGCAAAGGTGGTGAGGGAGAGGATTGGAGTGGGGCTGCAACCAAAAATA
>WFSC01000307.1 GCA_015486185.1 Bacteroidales bacterium
AGATGACCCGGTTGTACTTTAATCCCCAATCCCCAATCCCTAATCCCTAACCCTCTAAATCCTAACCCCTTAAACTCTAACCCCTTAAACCAATTCTCTTCATCGCTTCATCTCTTTTTCAGGTGCTGGTTGCAGGAAAGATAAGCATAAAGGCTAAAATTCAAAGGCTAAAGCGGAAAGAAAAAGAGTTTGAAAGTTTGAGGTTTGATGCAGCCTTCGGCTGCGTTTGTTGTTTATTGTTTGTAGATGAGTGTTATTGGCAAACTCAGCCGGGTTTTATATTTTATAGGAAAACGTCCTGGGGAAAATAGGGGGGGTAAAACCCCAAAACTATTAAGGTTTTGACTAACCCCGGGCTTAAGCCCGGGGTTACTGAAAAGTAAAATTTTCAGGGCTTTAGCCCACTACCTGGTAATAGTTTGAAGTGAGGCTCGTTGCGCGAGCGTTTAAAGTTTGTAGTTACGGGATCACTGTCATCAGCAAACCCATCCGGAATCCGAATTTTCATAGGAATATGTGATTGGTCTTGCTACACACTGGTAAACAGAAAAATGTCCCGGAGGGACGGAATGCAAAACAGATGACCCGGTTGTACTTTAATCCCCAATCCCCAATCCCTAATCCCTAATCCCTAATCCCTTCTACTCTAATCCCTTCAACCAATAAGCTGACGGAAAAGATGGCAAAAAGATGAATTATTTTATGTATTTTTATAACATGAATAACATCTTATTTACAGGTGTATTGTTGTTTATTTTTGCCACAACGGGTTATACACAAACCCTGATCGCGACCAGTGCCGATCCGGAAGCTACGGCTCATCATAATCAGCGAAAAGTTGTCAGGGATATGTCTGAAAATATTTATGTTGTATTCACGGATATTAAGGATCAGAAAAAAGTAATAAAAGGTATAAAATATGATCGTGCTGCAGGAACATGGAGTGAGGCAAGTTGTCTTTTCAACGGGAATAACCCGACCCTGTGTATAGGAAAAGACAGAGAAGTGCATATGATCTATGAATCCGATAATACGATCACAAGGATCATGTATGTCAATACTTTCGACTTTATTTCATGGTCGCAACCGGCCATTCTGAGCGACACAACGAAAAGCTGCACTTTGCCGGTTGCGGATATGGATTCTTCGGGTAGCGTGAATATTTTCTGGATTGGCAAAAGCGATACTTCAGGCAGTAACCTGATAAACGCAAAGATGAGCCATGATACCCTCGTCCGGAAGGTCAGGGTTATGACAAAAAATGAGATAACAGATATTGCCGTTGCCAATCATCTGCAGTATGGCAATGATGACCTGTTTTTTGCCCTGCAGTTTAACCATGATTCGATCCTGTTTTTGAGATCCGCTGACGGGGATGTATTGCACCGGGATACAATTTACAGGGCAAAAGGAAAACAACCCTGTATATCGTATAATTCTATACTTGACACGTCTCTATGGACTTTGGCGAGGTTCCAGTATATTGACACTGCATCGAATTTGATAGAAATTGGATATGATTGTTTATATGATGAAACTGATTCTTTTCAGCTGCAAACTGCTCCCATCGACTATATATGTATTGATGACCTGGCTCTGCCTATCGGTTACAGCTATCTGTTCTTGAAAAACGGGACTCTTTATCATGGTTTTTCCTATGGCCCCAGAATGCGTTGGACAAAAGTTCTTGATACGATCGATACCCGGCCGTTCTATCCCTCGCTGGCTTACAAATCTTTCAATTTCGGTTATATAGATTTTATATGGATGGAGGATGCCGGTTCGCATTATGATATTTTTTATAAAAGGGATCCGAAAATAGGATCGATTGATATAATTAATAAGGAAAAAGATAAAGGATTTACCATTACTGGATACCCGAATCCCTTTTCCGGAACCTTGACCATTAAAGTATCAGTTCGTGAACCTGCAGCCTCTCCACAGGTCAGGATCTATAATTCAAATTCACAACTGATCAATATATTGGAACCGGTGGTTTCCTCTCCAACGGAATATGAATATCGCTGGTCCGGATTGAATAATAAAGGATATAAAGTGAATCCGGGTGTATATGTTATTTTATGTAATTCAGGTAACAAAGCAGCAGCAAGAAAAGTGGTATTTATTACCAAGTGACTCATATGTAAATCAACTCTTCAACTTATTAACTTTTTCTCCTTCCGTTCTTTCAAAATTATTTTAAATTTGTACCTTCGCTTCCGGATAAAAACTTAAAAAGTACAAAATGGATAAAATAGGATTGTTTTATGCGCCGGCAGGGGGATCTGTGGAGAAAGTAGCCCGGATGATCAAAGACAGGCTGGGAGACCGTGTGGATCTGATACTCATTGATGAGAAAACTTCGGCTGAAGACATTGAAAAGTATAAGAATATCATTTTTGGAATATCTACGGTAGGTACGGAAACCTGGGCCATGGAGAGTCCCGGTAATCACTGGGCAAAATTTATGCCCGAGCTGGAAAAGGTGAATCATCAGGGGAAAACCTATGCGATCTATGGGCTGGGTGATCATCTGGCCTATGCCAACCATTTCGTGGATGCCATGGGGGTGCTTGGAAAGGAACTGCTCCGGCAGGGTGCCAGTATTGTGGGGCAGGTGCCGGTGGTGGATTATGAGTTTGACCAGTCGGAAGCGGTGATAGATGATCATTTTATCGGCCTGCCGCTGGACGAGGATTATGAATCCGAAAAAACACCCGAACGCCTCAACCAATGGCTGGACAGGATACTGAAAGAATTTAGCTGAGGGAAAGAAATATACAGGGCAGCAGTATCATGCTGCCCTTTTTATTTATAAAATTATATACATGAGGAAAAATGTTCCTGTTGATCCCGGGATTGTAGATGAGGTTATCCGGGAAAGCTGTCTGGAACGGGTGGGGCGGGGATCCATCCGGGAGATCGTCCGGACGGTGAACCAGCTTCAGGAACGAACGGGCGTCCGGTATATCCGTATGGAAATGGGCGTGCCGGGACTGCCGCCGGCTCCTCCCGGTGTGGAAGCAGAGATAGCCGCCCTGCGACAAGGGGTGGCGGGAACCTATCCCATGATCGAGGGAGTACGCGAACTGAAGGAAGAAATAGCACGCTTTGCCCGGCTTTTTATGGATATTGAGGTCGATCCCAAAGGATGCCTGCCTACTGTAGGCAGTATGATGGGCTCTATGGCGGCTTTTATGGTGGTTAACCGCACCGACCCCGCCAAAGAGGGAACCCTCTTTCTGGATCCCGGCTTCCCGGTACAAAAACAACAATGCCATGTGCTGGGTCATAGTTTTATGTCTTTTGATATCTTTGATCACCGCGGACCCAAACTGAGAGATAAGCTCTTTTCCTACCTTGAGACGGGAAAGGTGTCCAGTATCCTGTATTCCAGCCCGAATAACCCGGCCTGGTTTATCCTTACCGAAGAAGAACTGCAGATCATCGGGGAGATGGCCACCGAATATGGTGTGATTGTCGTGGAGGACCTGGCCTATTTCGGCATGGATTTTCGCAAGGATTATTCGCGCCCCGGGGAGCCGCCTTATCAACCTACGGTGGCAAAATATACAGATAACTATGTCCTGCTGATATCCACTTCCAAATCTTTCAGTTATGCCGGCCAGCGTGTCGGAATGATGATCATATCCGATGTGCTTTACAACCGGCGTTTTCCTGCCCTGAAAAGGTATTATCCATCTTCAGAGTTCGGGTATGCTATGATCTATGGAGCCCTGTATTCCTTGTCGGCAGGGGTGTCCCATTCATCCCAGTATGCCTTGCGCGGTATCCTGAAGGCTGCCAACGACGGGGAGTATGATTTTGTGGCAGAGGTAAGGGAATATGGCAGAAAAGCAGCGATCATGAAATCCATTTTTACCAGATACGGATTCCGGATTGTCTATGATAAGGATGTGGACGAACCTCTGGCTGACGGCTTTTATTTTACTGTGTCTTATCCGGGTATGACAGGTGTCGAACTGGTGGAAGAGCTATTATATTATGGCATAGGCGCTATTTCTCTGGAGATTACAGGCAGTACCCGTACCGAAGGAATACGTGCTTGTGTATCGCAGGTCATGCCTGATCAGTTTAAAGAATTGGAAAAGAGGCTGAAAGGGTTCCGTGAAGACCATCCGGTAGCGTAAAATTGTTATGTAGCAGTTTTTAATATGATAAAAAACAGGATCAGATATTATTTGAAAATATTACTTTTAAGACCGTTTAATTAAAAATTACCGCTATGGCTAAAGTCAAAGGGGCGATCGTGGTGGATACGGAACGTTGCAAGGGATGCGAACTTTGTGTGATCTCCTGTCCGACCCATGTGATCGCCATGTCAAAAAAGGTGAACAGCAAAGGTTATCATTATGCCTATATGGAAAACCCCGATGCCTGTAACGGATGTACCAACTGTGCCATTGTCTGTCCTGACGGGGTGATCACGGTTTACCGTATGAAAGTGGAAGAAAAAACCGAAGTTTGATAAAACAAAAAGATATGGATGAAGATTTTGTATTAATGAAAGGAAACGAGGCGTTGGCCGAGGCGGCCATACGGTCGGGTGCCGATGGCTATTTCGGCTATCCTATCACGCCGCAGAGTGAGGTGATGGAATACCTGACGGCTGCCAAACCATGGGAACATACCGGGATGGTGGTGCTGCAGGCCGAGAGTGAGGTGGCGGCGATCAATATGCTTTACGGAGGCGCCGGCGCCGGAAAGAGAGTAATGACCTCCTCTTCCAGCCCGGGGATCAGCCTGATGCAGGAAGGCATTTCATATATTGCCGGTGCAGAGCTCCCCGTCGTAATCGTCAATGTGGTCAGAGGGGGCCCGGGACTGGGTACCATACAGCCTTCGCAATCGGATTATTTCCAGGCTACCAAAGGCGGAGGTCACGGCGATTATCACCTGCTTGTGCTTGCACCGGCTTCCGTACAGGAAATGGCCGATTTTATGCCGCTGGCTTTTGATCTGGCTTTTAAATACCGCAACCCTGTCATGGTGCTCTCCGATGGCGCCATAGGCCAGATGATGGAAAAAGTGAAATTCCAGCCCCAACGACCCAGAATGACTGATGACGAACTGCCCGGCTGGGCAACGACCGGCAAAAAACCGGACCGCGAACGGAATATCATTACCAGCCTCGACCTCGACCCGTACCGGCAGGAGAGGTTCAATCAAAAACTGGTGGAGAAATACCGGAAAATGAAAGAGGAGGAAGTACGGTATGAAATGTTCCAGTGCGAAGATGCCGAATATGTTTTCGTTGCTTACGGTACCAGTTCCAGAATATGCCAGAAGTCAGTTCAGCTTGCCAGGGAGAGAGGGATCAAAGCAGGCCTTTTCCGGCCCATATCGCTTTTCCCCTTTCCTGAAAATGAGATCGAAGCACTCACCTCTCATGTGAAAGGCATGCTGTCTGTTGAAATGAGTGCCGGCCAAATGGTCGAAGATGTCCGGCTTTCGGTACACGGAAAAATACCCGTCGAACATTATGGCCGTATGGGTGGGGTGATCCCTACACCGGAGGAGATCGTAGATGTTTTAATTCAAAAATTTATCGGAGGTTGATATGGCTGATATAAATCTTATGGATATTATCAAGGAAAAGAATGTCGTATATAAGAAAACCAAAGTACTGACGGACAAGGTAATGCATTATTGTCCGGGATGTGGACACAGTACAACTCACCGGATTATTGCCGAAGTCATTGAAGAAATGGGAATACAGGATAAAACCATTGGTATTGCACCGGTAGGCTGTTCGGTATTTATGTATGACTATATTGACGTGGATACCCAGGAGGCCGCTCACGGACGGGCACCGGCTTTGGCCACAGCTATCAAAAGACTGCTGCCTGACCGCTATGTTTTTACCTATCAGGGTGACGGTGATCTGGCTGCCATAGGTACGGCCGAGACCATCCATGCCTGTAACCGGGGAGAAAACATAACCATGATCTTTATAAACAACGGGATCTATGGTATGACAGGCGGACAGATGGCCCCGACATCCATAGAAGGAATGCGTACCTCCACAACCCCTTACGGCAGGGACGCTCATTTGATGGGACATCCGATAAAAATGACCGAACTGGTGGCACAATTGCCGGGAACTTATTATGTGACACGCCAGGCAGTGCATACACCCAACCTGGTGAGAAAAACAAAAAAAGCTATCCGCAAAGCTTTTGAATACCAGGCATTGAACCGGGGGGTCTCTTTTGTGGAAGTTGTCTCCAACTGCAACTCCGGCTGGAAAATGTCCCCGGTACAGGCAGTGAAATGGCTGGACGAAAATATGCTGCCTTTCTACCCGTTGGGAGATATCAAGGTGCCGGAGAAATGATCTAATAAAACAGAAAAAACAAATACTATGACTGAAGAAATTATCATAGCCGGTTTCGGAGGACAGGGTGTTCTTTCCATGGGGAAGATCCTTTGTTATTCCGGGGTGATGCAGGGGAAAGAAGTAAGCTGGATGCCCTCTTATGGACCCGAGATGCGGGGAGGGACGGCCAATGTGACCGTGATCATCAGTGACGAGCGCATCAGCTCTCCTATCCTGAATTCCTATGATTCTGCCATTATCCTGAATCAGCAATCCATGGATAAGTTTGAAAAAACAGTTAAACCCGGAGGGATATTGTTGTATGACGGGAATGGGATCTCCCGCCACCCCTCACGTACGGATATAAATATATACCGGGCAGATGGAGCCGAAGAAGCTGCCAAAATGGAGACTACCCGTACCTTTAATATGATCATGCTGGGTGCTTTCCTGAAGATAAAACCTATCGTTGAACTGGATAATGTGATCAAAGGGCTGAAAAAATCCCTGCCCGAAAGATATCATCACCTCCTTCCACTGAATGAAAAAGCGATCCACCGGGGCATGGAGATCATTCAGGAAATACACGTGGCAGAAAAAGTGTAAAGAAAAGAGGTTTTGTAAAAACTTTTTATTATATATTATGATCGATTGTTAATATATCTTGTTGTAGAATAGTAGAATATATATATAAATAAAAAATAAAATCTACGTAGGGACCTACGTAGATTTTATTTTCCTTTTTCATAAAAATGCATATTCCGGATATACTGCCAAACAGGCTCCCGGAAGAAAAACCGCATATCCTTTCCATTGCCGATGGCCTGCCGGAGGAAACTGGAAGAGATCTCAATGAGAGGTGCCTGGGATACCGTGATACGGGCCTTGGGCATTATTTTTTTTAGTGAAGGGTGAAGGTCCGCAGTGTTTGAGTCTTTGCGGGGATAGACAATGATCTCATATTGCCGGATCAGTTGTTCGAAGTTCTTCCATTTATGCAGGGTGACAAGGTTATCGGCTCCCATGATCAGTACAAATTCCCGTTCCGGATATTTTTCAGAAAGATAAGCCAGCGTATCAATGGTATAGGATGGTTTGGGGAGACGGAACTCAATGTTTGAAGCACGATAACCGGGATCATCTTCCAGTGCCAGTCTTACCAGCTCGAGCCGGTGGTATTCAGGTAAAAGCGTAGCCCGTTCTTTTAACGGATTATGGGGAGAAACCACAAACCATACCTGTTGTAATCCGGTAAATGCCACGAAATAGTTGGCAATAGCGGTGTGTCCGATATGAATGGGATTAAAACTGCCGAAAAAAAGACCGGTTTTCATGACAGGTTTTATTTCTCCATAAAGTTTTTAACGATCTCCTCTGCTTTGGCGAGGGCTTCTTCCAGTTTGTCATTGACCAGGATAATATCAAATTTATCTGCATAGCTCATCTCCAGTTTTGCCTTGGCGATCCTTTCACGGATGCTTTCCTCGGGGTCGGTGGAACGGTGGCGCAGCCGCTTTTCCAGTTCTTCAATGGAGGGGGGCATCACAAATACCGCCAGTGCCTTGTCACCGTATAATTTCTTAATATTCAGAGCTCCTTTGACGTCCACATCAAAGATCACATGGCGGCCCCGGTTCAGCAGTCGTTGCACTTCCGACTTCAGGGTGCCGTAATATGTTCCTTTATATACTTCTTCCCATTCGACAAAAGCATCTTCTTCGATTTTGTTCCGGAATTCATTCACAGAAAGAAAATAATAATCTTTTCCGTCGATTTCATGATCTCTCCGGGGCCGTGTGGTGGCGGATACTGAGAAGGCAAGTTGCGGAAATGTCTCCAGCAGGTGTTTGACGATCGTGGTCTTGCCGGCACCTGAAGGGGATGAAAAGATCAGGATCCGGCCGTTTATATGATAAGATCGCTTAGGATTATGTGAAGGCATAAATAACAGAAATTATAAAACATTAAAAGTTTGTTCCTTTATTTTTTCCAGTTCATCTTTCATCATTACTACCAGTTTTTGGATCCCTGCATGGTTGGCTTTGGAGCCCAGGGTATTGATTTCCCGTCCCATTTCCTGTCCTATAAATCCCAGCTTTTTCCCGATGGCCCCGTCATTATCCAGTGTCTCCAGGAAATATTTGCAATGATTGGCCAGTCTGCTTTTTTCTTCGTTGATATCCAGTTTATCAAGATAGTAGGCGATTTCCTGCTCAAAACGTTCCCGGTCGGTGGTGTTCATGCCGGTCAGTTCATGCAGGTTCTTTTCCAGTCTGTCACGCACGGAGAGGATCCTTTCTTTTTCAAAAGGAGAAACCTGTTCGAGAAGTTCCAGGATGGCCTGTATATGTATTTTCATATCATTGATGATAGACATGCCTTCCTGTTCCCGGAACCGTATCACCTGTACAATGGCTTCCTTAACCGTGCTGACAATCTGTTGCCATTCGGTTTCATCCGGTTCGCGTGTGGTATCGGCCAGCACCTCCGGCCA
Organism: Bacteroidales bacterium; assembly: GCA_015486185.1. GTDB lineage: Bacteria > Bacteroidota > Bacteroidia > Bacteroidales > VadinHA17 > DRPN01. The sequence goes on from WFSC01000307.1 coordinate 8,835, forward strand.
GCGCAAGAGGGACTGTACCAGGGCATCTTCCGAACGGATATACAGTTTTTTTGCTATTTCACGCAATTGACCCAGATAATGGTCCACGGCGGATTTATTGACATCGGGATAGGTCTCCCCCGTAAAATCCAATATGGTCATGGTAAGATCGATCTTTCCACGTATCAGTTTTTCCGTCAGTAATTTTCGCAGAATGATCTCTTTATTGCGATAAGCAGCCGGCAGCCGGGTAGATATATCGGCCTGTTTGGAGTTCAGGGTCTTTATTTCCACCGTGATCTGCATCCCGCTGAAATTGTTGGTGACCTTGCCATACCCGGTCATGGATTGGATCATATATCTCTGTTCCTTTTATCTGTTAAAACAACAAATTTACGATAAATTATGAATATCACGCTCTTTACTGCCTTGCAAGGTGTCCAAATTATCCGGACTTCAGTGATTTTTTTCAAAGATTGGTAATGTGGAAGATGGTATTAAATAGTTCAGGAAATTTGTCCGGCAATAATTTTTGCCTGTTTTATTCTGTCGGCCATTCCGATACCATCCCTGATACTTCCTGCAAGGACCAGCCCCGGGAATTTCTTCTCAACACGGGTTATAGCCTGCCATACAGATCCTGTATTCACTCCATATTGTGCGATAGCCTGATCGTGTTTCATAACTTCAAAAAGATCGGGTTCAAATTTTTCTAACTGTAACATTTTCAGAAGCTCCGTGGCTACAACTTCTTTTATCTCCCTGTGGTTAAGTTGTGTAAGATATGCTTTCCTTGTTCCTCCCATAAATACAGAAAATAATGCACCTTGTTCCGGCGCCCGTCCGGAAAATAAAGATGACATAAATAATATACCCAGTATATTACTGTTTTCGATAAAAGGAATCAGGCCGCCAAAAGCATGCAGAGGCATTCCTTCCCATTTTTTAAATCCCACGGCTATTTCAATAACCCTGGCATATTGCAGGGAGTTAAACCAATCCGTTTCCTTTTTACCGATAAAAGGGAAAAGATTCCCGATCTCTCCGGCAGGAACCGTACTCACCACTCCCGAAAAAGGAATTTTTTCATCATTCTGGCAAACCAGATATCCCTGTTTTGCTTTTTCAACGGTAAGTGTTGTCGCTCCCAAAACAATGTTGTCATACCCGGCTATATCAGACAATGTATCTGTTAATGACTGCAATCCGTCCTGAAAGGAAAATATTTCTTTGGTTACTTTTTGCATCATTAGATCCTTTTTCCTTTCCTTTTTTATACGGACAGCACCCCTAATAAAACTTCCGTAATTTTGTTCGAGGTTGTACAACTTAGGAAGGGCATAACGAGGGACCAGGTATGCCGGATCACCGGCATAGATGCCGAGAACAAAAGGATCCACGGCATAATCGAGAAAACTTTTTCCCAACCTTCTTTTCACCATCTTTGCCAGTGTCTCATCAGGATCTTTTCCCTTTTTCCGAAAAGGTTCACCCAGTATTCTGAATTTATCCTGCAGGGTGAACAGAGGCGTTTTTATGGCAGAGACAGGTCCTGAAGGTAAGGCATGCCAGTTTTCCCGTTTCCGGATCAGGCGCTGGCCGGCCACTTTATTGGCAATATACGGTGTTATTATATCTTTGAGATCATCAAACAATTCTACCACTTCACTGTTTGAAATGATCCCGCTGTTCGGTCCGGTTTCGTAAATGAAACCATCTTTTTTTATTGTGTGTATCACACCTCCGGTACGGTTCTGTTTGTCAAAAATGGTATAAGGGATCCCTTTCTTTTTTAAATAAAAGGCAGTTACCAGGCCTGTAATTCCGGCCCCGATAATAGCTATATTTTTAACTTTCATCTGGTAAAAATTTTATAATTGAATAATTTGGTTCGATAATATTAAATCGCTTTTGAGAACGTTTTTCGGCTGTTGTCATATAACGGATCAAAGGCCGCCGCAATATTCCGGATAAAGAAACGGCCATAATTCCTGATGTTCACCTTTTCCTTATCATAATCAAGAAGCCCTTCTTTCTTAAAAACACTAAGTCTTTCCTCACGAAAATGGATTCTGTTTTTTATTTCATCTGCCGGTAAGCCAAATTCCGTTGATAGTTCCTGCCAATTCAGATAAAGGTTACACATTAATTC
>WFSC01000308.1 GCA_015486185.1 Bacteroidales bacterium
ATGAAAAGATCAATCTGACCGTCAAGGGATGTGCATCAGGCATAGTACCGGGATGTTTATCCACATCTGTAAATTCCGAGATCATAAAATTTACGTTGGCATCTCTTCCCGTATTTTCATTAATTCCGGCACATGCCATTGTCAGTCCGTTGATTTTGGTTGAGAATACGGCAATGGTTCCCATGAAATTCTTTTTTATACGTATTCCGAACATATTATAACCCAGTACCCGTGCCTCTGCAGTAGCCGTAGAGGCCAGCATAATGTGGTCACTGCGTCCGGTCAGAAATCCAATAGTCTGCGAACAATCACCCACAGCACAAACATCTTTAACTGAAGTTCTTTCATAACTGTCCACTTTTACCGCTCCCATCACATTCAATTGAAGTCCTGCCTTAACAGCCAGATCGGCATTGGGTTTATAGCCCACAGACAGAATAACCGCATCAGCAGGGATCTCCTTACCCCCTTTTATTTTCACTTTTTTAACCTGTCCGTCAACGCCGGTAATTTCTTCTACCAGGGTAGAGGTTCTGACATCAACACCTGTTTCCTTCAACTGCCCGGTCGCTATTTCACTTAACTTTTTAGAAAATGCTTTGGAAAAACACTGTTTCTCACTTTCAATCAGTATCACCTTTTTATTTTTATCTGCAGCCAGTTGTTCAGCCACCTCTGCTCCGATAAAACCACCTCCTACAATAATAATCCGTTTTGCATCCTTTAATTTATCAAACAGCTCACAGATATAACGATAGCTCTTTTTGATATAAAAAACATTTTTGAGGTCATAACCTTTGATAAACTCACCTTTAACCGGTTTTGATCCGGTAGCAAAAACCAATTTATCATATTGATATACCTCTTCCGATTCTCCAATAACTTCCTTCTGTTCCAGTTTTACATCTACTATCCGGTCAACAATAGCATGTCCTCCAAGATCCAGAAATGGTTTTAACCCCATAGCATCGGCATTTACACTCCCCAGTTTATTAAATATATAAGGAATACCACAGGGGACCAAACCTTTCTCTTCCTCCGTTAATATCAATACACTTTTTTCAGGAAAATAATTTTTAACCGTAATACCGGTTACAATACCCGCCGGTCCGGCTCCTATTATGATCACATCAAACTTTTTCATAGCTTATAACTTTTAATAAAATTATTTATGCAATTTAGTGCAATACTTAAGAAGTTACTAATGATTTTAATCATTACAATACTAACTATCCGCAAAAAGGTTCCGGAACTACCCGTATAAAGCACATAAAAGTTGAAATAAAAGTAATCACAGGTGTCCGGTTAATCCTTGCTTAATTAATACAGGAACAATCCGGCTAATTATTTTATTAAATACTAATTATTTATGTGGTGAGCTAAAGCCCTGAAGGTTTTTCTTCTCAGTACCCCTCATCCCTTTCTCAGCGCTTTTTTCCATCGATAGCGCAAGGTAGCAGATCCTCACAAATTGTAAGAAAACCTTAAATAAGATAAAAATCATTGTGATAGTTTTAAACTTTTTGCAAGTTTGCATTTCCATTTTAAAATTTATGTAAAAATGAAGATAGCCATTGTAACTACTGATGGAGAAACAGTAAGTCAACATTTCGGACGTTCTCCCTATTATAAGGTCTATACCATTGAAAACGGAGATCCTGTCCATGTGGAAATGCGCGAGCGGGGTACCGGACATTTTGCACGCGAGCAACAGCCTGTGCAACACGAAGAGCATCATGATACGGATCATGCAGGAAGGCATGGATATGGCAGTGATGCCGACCGCAAACATGCCTCCATGGCCGGAGAGATCGCCGATTGTGATGTACTTGTTGCCGGAGGCATGGGCAGCGGAGCCTATGAGAGCTTCCGCCGTGCCGGCCTGGAAGTCTTCCTGACCGACCTGCATCAGATCAATGATGTTGTTAATGCCTTTGTGGAAGGAAAGCTTAAAAACCTGGCCAGCGAGCGAACAGATTAGGAACGATGATCGTTGAACTGTAAGCCGAAAAAGGGAAAACCTGCTTTATTGTTTCCCGGCTTTTCGCAGGATATAGCGTCCCACAAAGAAGCTGATCAGAATAGCCAGCACAAACAGAGATACAATAAAAACATATTGATCCGCTTTCCCCATCCTTTCGATAAGGCTCTGTATGCCTGTATAGAAAAAGATACCCAGGGGATAATAAATAGCAATAAAAAGAGCCATCGCCATTCCCTGGGCCAGGAGAAAACGATGAACTTTCACCTGTCCGAAACCGGCGGCCAGAGGAATTAA